>NZ_JBLYNV010000001.1:0-294980 GCF_049310165.1 Endozoicomonas sp. ALE010
GGAATAAACTGGTCTTTCTGTGCGTTCACTTGGGGCAACAGCACGGCCACGGCCTCGTTAAGACCTGGTGTCCGCTCCAGCCCTTTGTCCATCAGTTTCGCCATGGCCCACAGCAGGTTGGCGATTTCCTGTGGTTTAAAGTTAGCTTTCTGTGCGTTCACGTGGTGCAACAGCGCGGCCACCGGCTCGTTGAGGCCTGGTGTCCGCTCCAGCCCGTTGTCCACCAGTTTCGCCATGGCCCACAGCAGGTTGGCGATTCCCTGAGTAATAAATTGGTCATTCTGTACGTTCACGTGTGGCAACAGCGCGGCCACGGCCCCGTTGAGTTCTGGTGTCTGCTTCTGCCCGTTGTCCACCAGTTTCGCCATGGCCCACAGCAGGTTAGTGATTTCCTGAGCACCAATATCACTGGCTTCAGGTTTTTGGTTGCAGTTAAATATTATTGCATCAAGTAGTGTTGACAATAAGGCAGTTTGAGTAAGCTTAACATGCTCATCAAAGGGTTTATGAGGGGTAAAAACACCCGCTGAAGTAAATGAGTGAAGTGTTGTCGTCAGGCTTCGCCAATTCCAGCTCCGTGTTGCGGTAAAATTTTGCAGCAAACGCATCAGCTGGCTTTGTTCTGTTCGATTTAACGGTCTTTTAGCAGCTGACGTGTATTTTTTAATTGAACTGGCATATTGCCCGTGATTTCTCCCATCATAGCGATGACCGAAACGATCCGATCTTCTCACCAGATCTTCCACTATTTCTTGTTTAATGAGGGCATTAAAATCTTGAGCACAGTTTACTGAACGGTGAATTAAATATTGAGAAGGGCGTGTGCCAGAAGAATGGTGAAATTCATTACACCCTTGGGTAGAGCGGGGGTGACTATCCCGCTGTCTGACTGTGGCATGTCTATATCGACCACGCCCTGAAGAAGGGGTATGGCTATTCGGTTGGTTGTAACCGTTACCTGATGTTGTGTATTGACCAATGATACCAGCAGAACTTCTATCCATAGTTATATTTCATTAATTCATGAAAATATAAAAAGCAGACTGCTGTTCTGCTCAGAAGTTCATTTTGCAAAAAAGTTTACTTGAGTCATGATGGGAGGAAGGCGATTACTGGCTATTTGTTTTCTTCTCTTCTTCTTTTTTGCTGGGTTGGTTTGCTCTGCTAAATGTTCTTCACCAGCCACGTATGCAGCATCTGCCCACCCTCTATTAAATGATACAGAGCCATGCTCCTGTGGGGGGATGCCTATCCTGGTCTTTATTTGATCAATATAGGGTTTCATTAAATCCTGATTCCAAAGCATGTTGGCCGGGATTTCAATGACCTCAAATCCTGATTTTTTCAGCAGTGCGATTTTCAGTAGAGTCGAACCATTCCTGGTGTTGAAATCACCATTCACGTAATGAGAGGGGCCCTGAACTTCAATCACCATGTTGTGATCTGGCAGAAGCAGGTCAACCGGAGGTAATGAGTTCAGGCTCTTTTCTTCTTCGATCCGCAAAGATGGAATGCATGATTGGAGTTGATCGCGGAAGTCGGCCTGGTTTTTTGAAATGGCTTTGTGGTAATGGCGGACCACCGGACACGCTCTACCAAGCCAACTTGCGGCCATGATCATGATGGATCGATCCTCTTTATTATCTGGCGAGGTATTTTCCAGGCGAGTCAACAGGTCATCCATGTGCTTTTCAAGCACGTTATTGTTATTGGCATTGGAGACCAGAGACAACCTGGCACAGTATACCATGACTCCCCAGAGAGACATCGCTATCTCTTCCTGAGAAAACTGCAGGTTCTTACGGATTCGATAGACAAGCGATTCGAACACAGAGGTAGCCACGTTCAGTTCAACGAGTTCACCCAGTTTGGCCGTGGCCCACAGCAGGTTGGCAATACTCTGGGCATTAAATTGGTCTTTCTGTGCGTTCACGAGGGGCAACAGCGCGACTACAGCTTCGTTGAGCCCTGGTGTTGGCTCCTGCCCGTTGTCCACCAGTTTCGCCATGGCCCAAAGCAGGTTGGCAATAGCCAGGGTATTAAACTGGTGTTTCTGTCCGTTCACGCAGGTCAACAGCGCAGTCATCGCTTGGTTGAGCTCCGGTGTCTGCTCGTACCTGTTGTCCACCAGCTTTGCCATGGCCCACAGCAGGTTGGTGATATGCTGGGGAATAAATTGGTCTTTTAGTGCATTTACGTGGGGCAACAGCGCAGCCACAGCATCTTTGAGCTCTGGTGTTTTCTTCAGCCCTTTGTCCACCAGTTTCGCCATGGCCCACAGCAGGTTGGCGATATGCTGAGGAATAAACTGGTCTTTCTGTGCGTTCACCTGGGGCAACAGCACGGCCACGGCCTCGTTAAGACCTGGTGTCTGCTCCAGCCCTTTGTCCACCAGTTTCGCCATGGCCCACAGCAGGTTGGCAATACCCTGTGGTTGAAAGTGAGCTTTCTGTGCATTCACGTGGGACAACAACGCGGCCAGGGCCCTTTTGAGCTCTGGTGTTGGCTTCTGCCCGTTGTCCACCAGTTTCGCCATGGTCCACAGCAGGTTGGCAATAGCCAGGGCATCAAACTGGTCTTTCTGTGCGTTCACGCGGGGTAACAGCGCGGCTACGGTCTCTTTGAGTTCTGGTGTACGCTCCTGCCCGTTGTCCACCAGTTTCGCCATGGCCCACAGCAGGTTGGCGATTTGCTGAGGAATAAATTGGTTTTGCTGTGCGTTCACTTGGGGCAACAGCGCGGCCACTGCCGCTTTGAGCCCTGGTGTCTGCTCCTGCCCGTTGTCCACCAGTTTCGCCATGGCCCACAGCAGGTTGGCGATCTGCTGAGGAATAAATTGGTTTTGCTGTGTGTTCACATGGGGCAACAGCGCGGCCAATGCCGCTTCGAGCCCTGGTGTCGGCTCCTGCCCGTTGTCCACCAGTTTCGCTATGGCCCACAGCAGGTTGGCGATATGCTGAGGAATAAATTGGTTTTGCTGTGCGTTCACATGGGGCAACAGCGAAGCCACGGCCTCGTTGAGCTCTGGCGTCCGCTCCTGCCCATTGTCCACCAGTTTCGCTATGGCCCACAGCAGGTTGGCGATTCCCTGAGGGATAAATTGTTTTTTCTGTGCGTTCACATGGGGCAACAACACGACCACGGCCTCTTTGAGCTCTGGTGTCCGCTCCTGCCCGCTGTCCACCAGTTTCGCCATGGCCCACAGCAGGTTGGCGACACCCTGGGCATCAATATCCCTGGGTGGAGGTTTTTGATTGCAGTTAAATATTATTGAATCAAATAGCGTTGACAATAAGTTAGCCTGAGTAAGTTTAACTCGCGCATCGATGGGTTTATGAAGAGTAAAAACACCCGCTGAAGTCAATGAATGAAGTGTTGTCGTCAGGCTTCGCCAATTCCAGCTCCGTGTTGCTGCGAAATTTTGCAGCAAACGCATCAGCTGGCTTAGTTCTGCTCGATTTAACGGCCTTTTAGCTGCTGACGTGTATTTTTTAAGTGAACTGGCATATAGACCGTGATCTCTCCCATCATAGCGATGACCGAAACGTTCCGATTTCCTCACTAGACCAGCCATTATTTCTGGTTTGATGAGGGCATTAAAATCTTGAGCAGAGTTGACTGAACGGTGCATTAAATATTGAGAAGGGCGTGTGCCAGAAGAAGGGTGAAATTTATTACAGCCCGGGGTAGATTGGGGGTGAGTATCCTGCTGTCTGACTGTGGCATGTCTATATCGCCCACGCCTTGCAGAAGGGGCATGGCCACTCGGTTGGTTGTAACCGTTATCTGATCTTGCGTATTGACCACTGATACCAGCAGAACTTCTATCCATAATTATATTTCATTAATTCATGAAAATATAAAAAGCAGACTGCTGTTCTGCTCAGAAGTTCATTTTGCAAAAAAGTTTACTTGAGTCATGATGGGAGGAAGGCGATTATTGGCTGCTTGTTCTCTTCCTCTTTGCCGGGTTGGTTTGCTCTGCTAAATGTTCTTCACCAGTCACGTATGCAGTACCTGCCCACCTTCTTTTAAATGATACAGAGTCATGACCGTGTGGCGGGATGCCTGTCCTGCTCTTTATTTGATCAATATAGGGTTTAAATCGTTGTTCAAAAGCTGGTTAGCTGGGATTTCTATAACCTCAAATCCTGCTTTTTGCAACAGTGCGATTTTAAGCAGAGTCGAACCATTCCTGGTATTGAAATTACCACCCACGTAATGAGAGGGGCCTTGAACTTCAATCACCATGTTGTGATCTGGCAGTAGCAGGTCAACCGGAGGTAATGAGTTCAGACTCTTTTCCTCTTCGATCTTCAAAAATGGAATAGATGATTTGAGTTGATCGCGGAAGTCGACCTGGGTTTTTGAAATGTTTGTCTGGTAATGGCCGGCGACCGGACAGGTTCTACCAAGCCAACTTGCGGCCATGATCATGATGGATTGATCCTCTTCATTATCTGGCGAGGTATTTTCCAGTCGAGTCAACAGGTCATCTATGTGCTTTTCAAACACATTATTTTCATCAGTATTGGAGTCCAGAGCCAACCTGGCACAGCATACCATTAATCCCCAGAGAGACATCGATATTTCTTTCTGAGAAAACTGAAGCTTCTCACTGATTCGATAGACGAGCGATTCGAACGTAGAGGTAGCCACGTTCAGCTCAACGAGTTCACCCAGTTTGGCCGTGGCCCAGAGCAGGTTGGCAATACCCTGGGCATTAAATTGGTCTTTCTGTGCGTTCACGAGGGGCAACAGCGCGACCACAGCCTCGTTGAGCCCTTGTGTCTGCTCCTGCCCGTTGTCCACCAGTTTCGCCATGGCCCACAGCAGGTTGACGATTTCCTGTGGTTTAAAGTTAACTTTTTGTACGATCACGCAGGTCAACAGCGCAGCCACCGCTTCGTTGAACTCCGGTGTCTGCTCGTACCTGTTGTCCACCAGTTTTGCCATTGCCCACAGCAGGTTGGCGATATGCTGGGGAATAAATTGGTCTTTCTGTGCGTTCACGTGGGGCAACAGCGCGGGCACGGCATCTTTGAGCTCCGGCGTTCGCTCCAGCCCGCTGTCCACCAGTTTCGCCATGGCCCACAGCAGGATGGTGAATTCCTGAGGTTTAAAGTGAGCTTTCTTTGCGTTCACGTGGGGCAACAGCGCGGCCAAGGCCCTTTTGAGCTCTGGTGTCGGCTCCTGCCCGCTGTTCACCAGTTTCGCCATGGCCCACAGCAGGTTGGCGATTTCCTGTGGTCTAAAGTGAGCTTTCTGTGCATTAACGTGGGGCAACAATGCGGCCACGGCCCCGTTGAGTTCTGGTGTCCGCTCCTGCCCTTTGTCCACCAGTTTTGCCATGGCCCACAGCAGGTTGGCAATATGCTGAGGAATAAATTGGTCTTTTTGTGCATTAACGTGGGGCAACAACGCCGCCACGGCTTCTTTGACCCCTGGTGTCCGCTCCTGCCCATTGTCCACCAGTTTTGCCATAGCCCACAGCAGGTTGGCGATATGCTGAGGAATAAATTGGTCTTTTTGTGCATTAACGTGGGGCAACAACGCCGCCACGGCCTCTTTGAGTTCTGGTGTCTGCTCCAGGCCGTTGTCCATCAGTTTTGCCATGGCCCACAGCAGGTTGGCGATATGCTGGGGAATAAATTGGTCTTTCTGTGCATTCACGTGGGGCAACAGCGCGGCCACAGCATCTTTGAGCTCTGGTGTCCGCTCCAGCCCGTTGTCCATCAGCTTCGCCATGGCCCACAGCAGGTTGGGGATGCCCTGGGCATTAAATTGGTCTTTCTGTGCGTTCACGTGGGGCAACAGCGCGGCCACAGCCTCTTTGAGCCCTGGTGTTCGCTCCAGCCCGTTGTCCAAAAGCTTCGCCATGGCCCACAGCAGGTTGGCGATGCCCTGGGCATTAAATTGGTCTTTCTGTGCGTTTATGTGGGGCAACAGCGCGGCCACGGCCTCGTTGAGCTCTGGTGTCCGCTCCTGCCCATTGTCCACCAGTTTCGCCATGGCCCACAGCAGGTTGGCGATGCCCTGGGCATTAAATTGGTCTTTCTGTGCGTTCACGTGGGACAACAGCCCGGCCAAGGCCTCTTTGAGCCCTGGTACCCGCTCCAGCCCATTGTCCACCAGTTTCGTCATGGCCCACAGCAGGTTGGCGCTGCCCTGGGCATTAAATTGGTCTTTCTGTGCATTCACGTGGGGCAACAGCGCGGCCACAGCTTCGTTGAGCCCTGGTGTCCGCTCCAGCCCGTTGTCCACCAGTTTCGCCATGGCCCACAGCAGGTTGGCGATACCCCGGGCATCAATGTCCCTGGCTTCAGGTGTTTGGTTGCAGTTAAATATTATTGCATCAAGTAGCGTTGACAATAAGTAAGCTTGAGTAAGCTTAACACGCTCATCCATGGGTTTATGAATGGCAAAAATACCCGCTGAAGTAAATGAGTGCAGTGTTGTCGTCAGGCTTCGCCAATTCCAGCTCCGTGTTGCGGTAAAATTTTGCAGAAAACGTATCAGCTGGCTTTGTTCTGTTCGATTTAGCGGTCTTTTAGCAGTTGTCGTGTATTTTTTAATTGAACTTGCATATTGCCCGTGATTTCTCCCATCATAGCGATGGCCGAAACGATCCGATTTACTCACCAGACCATCCATTATTTCTGGTTTGATGAGGGTATTAAAATCTTGAGCAGAGTTTACTGAACGGTGCATTAAATATTGAGAAGGGCGTGTGCCAGAAGAATGATGAAATTCGTTACATCTCGGGGTAGAGCGGGGGTGACTATCCCGCTGTCTGACTGTAGCATGTCTATATCGCCCACGCCTTGAAGAGGGGGCATGGCCATTCGGTTGGTTGTAACCGTTATCTGATCTTGGGTATTGACCACTGATACCAGCATAGCTTCTATCCATAATTATATTTCATTAATTCATGAAAATATAAAAAGCAGACTGCTGTTCTGTTCAGAAGTTCATTTTGCGGAAAAGTTTACTTGAGTCATGATGGGAGGAAGGAGATTATTGGCTGCTTGTTCTCTTCCTCTTTGCCGGGTTGGTTTGCTCTGCGAAATGTTCTTCACCAGTCACGTATGCAGCACCTGTCCACGCTCTTTTATGTGATACAAAGCCATGCTCCTGTGGCGGGATGCCTATCCTGGTCTTTATTTGATCAATGTATGGTTTCATTAAATCCTGACTCGAGAGCATGTTAACCGGAATTTCAATGACCTCAAATCCTGCTTTTTGCAACAGTGCGATTTTAAGCAGAGTCGAACCATTCCTGGTTTTGAAATCACCACCCACATAATGAGAGGGACCCTGAACTTCAATCACCATGTTGTGATCTGGCAGTAGCAGGTCAACCGGAGGTAATGAGTTCAGACTCTTTTCCTCTTCGATCTTCAAAGATGGAATAGAGGATTGGAGTTGATCGCGGAAGCCGACCTGGGTTTTTGAAATGTTTGTCTGGTAATGGCAGACGACCGGACAGGCTCTGCCAAGCCAACTTGAAGCCATGGTAATGATGGATTGTTCCTCATCATTGTCTGGCGAGGTATTTTCCAGGCGAGTGAACAGGTCATCCATGTGCTTTTCAAACACGTTACTTTTATTGGTATTGGAATCTAGAGACAACCTGGCACAGCATACCATGACTCCCCAGAGAGACATCAATATCTCTTGCTGAGAAAACTGAAGGTTCTCACTGATTCTAAAGAAAAGTGATTCAAACGAAGAGGTAGCCAGGTTCAGCTCAACGAGCTCACCCAGTTTCGCCACTGCCCACAGCAGGATCGCAATACCCCGGGCACTAAATTGGTCTTTCTGTGCGTTCACGTGGGGCAACAGTGCGGCCACGGCCTTTTTGAGCCTTGGTGTGTGCTTCTTCCCGTTGTCTACCATTTTCGCCATGGCCCACAGCAGGTTGGTGATAGCCTGAGGAATAAATTGGTCTTTCTGTACGTTTACGTGGGGCAACAACACGGCCACAGCCTGTTTGAGCTCTGCTGTCCGCTCCTGCCCGCTGTCCACCAGTTTCGCCATGGCCCACAGCAGGTTGGCGATTTCCTGGGCATTAAATTGGTCTTTGTGTGCGTTTACGTGTGGCAACAGTGCGGCCACGGCCTCGTTGAACCCGGGTGTTCGTTCCTGCCCGTTGTCCACCAGTTTCGCCATGGCCCACAGCAGGTTGGCGATTTCCTGGGCATTAAATTGGTTTTTCTGTGCGTTCACGCGAAGCAACAGCGCGGCCACGGCCTCTTTGCACTCTGGTGTCTGTTCCTGGCCGCTATCCACCAATTTTGCCAGGGCCCACAGCAGGTTGGCGATTTGCTGAGGAATAAACTGGTCTTTCTGTGCGTCCACGAGCGGTAACAGCGCGACCACGGCCCCATTCAGCTCTGGTGTCCGGTACTGTCTGTTGTCCACCAGTTTCGCCATGGTCCACAGCAGGCTGGCGATATGCTGAGGAATAAATTGGCCTTTCTGTGCGTTCACGTGGGGTAGCAGCGCGGCCACGGCCTCCATGAACGCAGGTGTCTGCTCCATCCCGTTGTACAAAAGTTTCGCCATGGCCCACAGCAGGTTGGCGATTCCCTGTGGTGTAAAGTCAGCTTTCTGTACTTTCACGAGGGGCAACAGTGCGGCCATGGCCTTGTTGAAATCTGGTGTCTGCTCCTGGCTGTTGTCCACCAGTTTCGCCATGGCCCAGAGCAAGTTGGCGACTCCCCGCGGAACAAATTGGTCTTTCTGTCTGTGCACGCAGGGCAACAGCGCGGCTATGGCCTCTTTCAGACGGGGTGTCCGTTCCTGCCCGTTGTCCACCAGTTTCCCCAAGGCCCACAGAAGGTTGGTGCTTTCCTGTGGATTGAAGTTAGCTTTCTGTTCGCTCACGTTGGGCAACAGAGCGGCCACAGCTTCTTTGAGTCCTGGTGTTTGCTCCAGCCCGCTGTCCACTAGTTTTGCCATGGCCGACAGCAGGTTGGCGATTTCCTGTCGTTTAAAGTTGGCTTTCTGTGCATTTACGTGGGGCAACAGCGCGACCACGGCCTCTTTGAACTCTGGAGTCAGCCCCTGCTCGTTGTCCACCAGTTTTGCCATGGCCCACAGCAGGTTGGCGATATGCTGAGGAATAAATTGGTTTTTCTGTACGTTCACGTGGGGCAACAGGGCGGCCACGGCCTCGTTGAGCCCTGGTGTCCGCTCCTGGCCGTTGTCCACCAGTTTCGCCATGGCCCATAGCAAGTTGGCGATACCCTGGGCATTAAATTGGTCTTCCCGTGTGTTCACGTGGGGCAACAGCGCGGCTACGGCCTCTTTGAGCCTCGGAGTGTGCTTCAGCCCGTTGTCTGCCATTTTCGCCATGGCCCACAGCAGGTTGGCGATACCCTGAGGAATAAATTGGTCTTTCTGTGCGTTTACGTAGGGCAACATTGCGGCCACGGCCTCGTTGAGCCCTGGTGTTAGTTCCTGCACGTTGTCCACCAGTTTCGCCATGGACCACAGCAGGTTGACAATATGCTGAGGAATAAAGTGGTCTTTCTGTGCGTTTACGCAGGGCAACATTGCGGCCACGGCCTCGTTGAGCCCTGGTGTTAGTTCCTGCCCATTGTCCACCAGTTTCGCCATGGCCCACAGCAGGTTAGCGATTTCCTGAGCACCAATATCACTGGCTTCAGGTTTTTGCTTGCACTTGAATATTATTGCATCAAGTAGCGTCGACAATAAGGCTGCTTGAGTGAGCTGAACACGTTCATCCATGGGTTTATGTGGGGTAAAAACACCCGCTGAAGTAAATGAGTGCAGTGTTGTCGTCAGGCTTCGCCAATTCCAGCTCCGGGTTGCTGTGAAATTTTGCAGCAAACGCATCAGCTGGCTTTGTTCCGCTCGATTTAAAGGCCTTTTAGACGCTGACGTGTATTTTTTAATTGAACTGGCATACAGGCCGTGATCTCTCCCATCATAGCGATGACCGAAACGATCCGATTTCCTCACCAGACCAGCCATTATTTCTGGTTTGATGAGGGCATGAAAATTTTGAGCAGGGTTTACTGAACGGCGCAGTAGATATTGAGAAGGGCCTGCGGCAGAAGAATGGTTAAATTTATTACGCCCCGGGGTTGTGCGAGGGGTATTATCCCACTGTCTGACTGTGGCTTGTTTATATCGCCCACGCCTGGAAGCGGCATGGTCATTCGGTTGGTTGTCATTATTACCTGATCTTGCGTATTGACCACTGATACCGGCAGAACTTCTATCCATAATTATATTTCATCAATTCATGAAAATATAAAAAACTGACTGCTGTTCTGTTCAGAAGTTCATTTTGCTGGAATGTGAACACGGTTCTGGAGCCATGATGAAAGGGAAGCGGTTATTGCCTTTTTATTCTTTTCCTTTTTCCGTTTTTTGGTTTGTCTGTTTGCTTTTCTGAATTATCTTCGGCGGTTAAGTAAGAGTGATCCAGGGATTGCCTCCCTTTATTGGCGGTAACGTTTGTCTCATCTGCCCATCCGGTGTTAAGTGATACACAGCCATGACCCTGTGGCTGGATTTCCACTCTGGTCTTTATTTGATTAATGTAAAGTTTCATTGAATCCTGGCTCCTGAGCTGGTTAACCGGGATTTCAATGACCTCAAATCCTGATTTTTGCATCAGTGCAATTTTAAGCAGAGTCGAACCATTCCTGATTTTAAAATCATTACTTACGTAATGAGACGGTCCCTGAATTTCAATAGCCATGTTGTGATCTGGCAGTAGCAGGTCAACGGGTGGCAATGAGTTCAGACACTTTTCTTCTTCAATCTTCAAAGAGGGCATGCATGATTGGAGTTGATCGCGGAAGTCGGCTTGATGTTTTGAAATGGTTGTCTGGTAATGGGGGATGATCGGACACGCTATCCCAAGCCAACTGGCGGCCATGGCAATGATGCGTTGATCCTTTTCATTGTCCGGGGATGTATTTTCCAGGCGAGTAAACAGGTCAACCATGTGCTTTTCAAGCATGTTATTTTTATGAGCATTGGAGTCTAGAGACAACCTGGCACAGCATACCATTACGCCCCAGAGAGACATAAAAATATCTTGCTGAGAGAACTTAAGGTTGTCACTGAATCGGCAGACAAGCGATTCGAACGTAGAGGTAACCACGTGTAACTCAACGAGTTCACCCAGTTTTGCCATGGCCCACAGCAGGTTGGCGATATGCTGAGGAGTAAATTGGTGTTTCTGTGGGGTCACGTGGGGCAACAGTGCGAACACAGCTTCTTTAAGCTCTGGCACCCACTCTCCGTTGTCCACCAGTTTTGCCATGGCCCAAAGCAGGTTGGCGACATTCTGGGTATTAAATTGGTTTTTCTGTGCGTTCACGTAGTGCAAAAGCACGGCGACTGCCTCTTTGAGCTCTGGTGTCCACTCCTGCCCGTTGTCCACCAGTTTTGCCATGGCCCAAAGCAGGTTGGCAATATGCTGAGGAATAAATTGGTCTTTCTGTTCGTTCACGTGGGATAACAGTTCGGCCACGGTCTCTATGAGCCCTTGTGTTCGCTCCAGTCCGTTGTCCACCAGTTTCGCCATGGCCCACAGCAGGTTGACATTGCCCTGAGCTTTAAATTGGTCCTTCTGTGCGTTGACGTGGGGCAACAGCACGGCCACAGTCTCTTTGAACTCTGGTGTCAGCTCCTGCCCGTAGTCCACCAGTTTCGCCATGGCCCACAGCAGGTTGGCGATTTCCTGTGGTTTAAAGTTAGCTTTCTGTGCATTCACGCGGGGTAACAGCGCAGCCACGGCCCCGTGGAGCTCGGGTGTCCGCTCCTGCCCGTTGTCCACCAGTTTCGCCATGGCCCATAGCAGGTTGGCGATTTCCTGTGGTTTTAAGTGAGTTTTCTGTGCGTTCACGTGGGGCAACAGCGCGGCCAAGGCCTCTTTGAGCCGTGGTGTTTGCTCCTGCCCGTTGTCCACCAGTTTCGCCATGGCCCACAGCAGATTGGTGATTTCCTGGGGGTTAAAGTGAGCTTTCTTTGCATTCACGTGGGGCAACAGCGTGGTCACGGCCTCTTTGAACTCTGGTGTCTGCTCCTGCCCGCTATCGACCAGTTTTGCCATGGCCCACAGCAGATTGGTGATTTCCTGGGGGTTAAAGTGAGCTTTCTGTGCGTTCACGTGGGGCAATAGTGCGGCCAAGGCCTCTGTAAGCTCTGATGTCTGCTGCCCGCTGTCGACCAGTTTTGCCATGGCCCACAGCAGATTGGCGATTTCCTGGGGTTTAAAGTGAGCTTTCTGTACGTTCACGTGGGGCAATAGTGCGGCCAAGGCCTCTGTAAGCTCTGATGTCTGCTGCCCGCTGCCGACCAGTTTTGCCATGGCCCACAGCAGGTTGGCGATTTCTTGGGGTTTAAAGTTAGCTTTCTGTGCGTTCACGTGGGGCAACAATGCGGCCACGGCCTCTTTGAGTCCCGGTGTCCGTTCCTGCCCTTTGTCCACCAGTTTCGCCATGGTCCACAGCAGGTTGACAATCCCCTGGGCAGTAAATTGGTTTTTCTGTGCGTTCACCAGGGGCAACAGCGAGGCGACTGTCTCTTTGAACTCTGGTGTCTGCTCCTGCCCGTTGTCCACCAGTTTCGCCATGGCCCACAGCAGGTTGGCGATATGCTGCGGAATAAATTGGTCTTTCTGTGCGTTTACGTGGGGAAACAGCTCGGCCATGGCCTCTTTGAGTTCTGGTGTCTGCTCCTGCCCGTTGTCTACCAGTTTCGCCATGGCCCACAGCAGGTTGGCAATTCCCCGGGCATCAATATCCCTGGCTGGAGGTTTTTGGTTGCACTTGAATATTATTGCATCAAGAAGTGTTGACAATAAGATAGCCTGAGTAAGTTTAACTCGCTCATCCATGGGTTTATGAAGGGTAAAAACACCCGCTGAAGTAAATGAGTTAAGTGTTGTCGTCAGGCTTTGCCAATTCCAACTCCGTGTTACGGTAAAATTTTGCAGCAAGCGTACCAGCTGGCTTTGTTCCGCTCGATTTAACGGTCTTTTAGCAGTTGTCGTGTATTTTTTAATTGAACTGGCATATTGCCCGTGATTTCTCCCATCATAGCGATGACCGAAACGACCCGATTTACTCACCAGATCATCCATTATTTCTGGTTTGATGAGGGCATTAAAATCTTGAGTCGGGTTGACAGAACGGCGCACTAGATATTGAGAAGAGCATGGGCCTGAAGAATGGTGAAATTC
Source organism: Endozoicomonas sp. ALE010 (assembly GCF_049310165.1). Taxonomy (NCBI): domain Bacteria; kingdom Pseudomonadati; phylum Pseudomonadota; class Gammaproteobacteria; order Oceanospirillales; family Endozoicomonadaceae; genus Endozoicomonas; species Endozoicomonas sp. ALE010. The sequence goes on from NZ_JBLYNV010000001.1 coordinate 13,232, forward strand.
ATTACATCCCGGGGTAGAGCGCGGGGGACTATCCCGCTGTCTGACTGTGGCATGTCTATATCGCCCACGCCTTGAAGAAGGGGCATGGCCATTCGGTTGGTTGTAACCGTTATCTGATCTTGGGTATTGACCACTGATACCAGCAGAACTTCTATCCATAATTATATTTCATTAATTCATGAAAATATAAAAAGCAGACCGCTGTTCTGCTCAGAAGTTCATTGTGCGGAAAAGTTTCCTTGAGTCATGATGGGAAGAAGGCGATTACTGACTGTTTGTTTTCTTCTTCTCTTCTTCTTTTTTGCTGGGTTGGTTTGCTCTTCTAAATGTTCTTCTGCAGTCACGTATGCAGCATCTGCCCACCCTCTATTAAATGATATAGAGCCATGCTCCTGTGGGGGGATGCCTATCCTGGTCTTTATTTGATCAATGTATGGTTTTATTAAATCCTGATTCCAAAGCATGTTAACCGGGATCTCTATGACCTCAAATCCTGATTTTTGCAGCAGTGCGATTTTAAGCAGAGTCGAACCATTCCTGGTTTTGAAATCACGACCCAGGTAATGAGACGGTCCCTGAACTTCAATCACAATGTTGTGATCGGGCAGAAGCAGGTCAACCGGAGGTAATGAGTTCAGACTCTTTTCTTCTTCAATCCTCAAAGATGGAATGCATGATTGGAGTTGATAGCGGAAGTCGGCCTGGGTTTTTGAAGAAATTGCTTTCTGGTAATGGCGGACGACCGGACAAGATCTGCCAAGCCAACTTGCGGCCATGATCATGATGGATTGATCCTCTTCATTATCTGGCGAGGTATTTTCCAGGCGAGTCAACAGGTCATCCATGTGCTTTTCAAGCACGTTATTTTTATTGGCGTTGGAGTCTAGAGCCAACCTGGCACAGCATACCATGACTCCCCAGAGAGACATCGATATCTCTTCATGAGAAAACTGCAGGTTCTTACTGATTCGATAGACAAGCGATTCGAACGCAGAGATAGCCACGGTCAGCTCAACGAGTTCACCCAGTTTGGCCGTGGCCCACAGCAGGTTGGCAATACTCTGGGCATTAAACTGGTCCTGTGCGTTCACCCGGTGCAACAGCGCGACCACAGCCTCGTTAAGCCCTGGTGTTGCCTCCTGCCCGTTGTCCACCAGTTTCGCCATGGCCCAAAGCAGGTTGGCAATAGCCAGGGCATTAAACTGGTCTTTTTGTCCGTTCACGCAGGTCAACAGCGTAGCCAACGCTTCGTTGAGCTCCGGTGTCTGCTCGTACCTGTTGTCCACCAGTTTTGCCATGGCCCACAGCAGGTTGGTGATATGCTGGGGATTAAATTGGTCTTTCTGTGCATTTACGTGGGGCAACAGCGCAGCCACAGCATCTTTGAGCTCTGGTGTTTTCTCCAGCCCTTTGTCCACCAATTTCGCCATGGCCCACAGCAGGTTGGCGATATGCTGAGGAATAAACTGGTCTTTCTGTGCGTTCACTTGGGGCAACAGCACGGCCACGGCCTCGTTAAGACCTGGTGTCCGCTCCAGCCCTTTGTCCACCAGTTTCGCCATGGCCCACAGCAGGTTAGCGATACCCTGTGGTTTAAAGTGAGCTTTCTGTGCCTTCACGTAGGACAACAGCGCGGCCAAGGCCCTTTTGAGCTCTGGTGTTGGCTCCTGCCCGTTGTCCACCAGTTTCGCCATGGCCCACAGCAGGTTGGCAATAGCCAGGGCATTAAACTGGTTTTTCTGTGCGTTCACGCGGGGTAACAGCGCGGCTACGGTCTCTTTGAGTTCTGGTGTCCGCTCCTGGACGTTGTCCATCAGTTTCACCATGGCCCACAGCAGGTTGGCAATACCCTGTGGTTTAAAGTGAGCTTTCTGTGCGTTCACGTGGGACAACAACGCGGCCAAGGCCCTTTTTAGCTCTGGTGTCGGCTCCTGCCCGTTGTCCACCAGTTTCGCCATGGCCCACAGCAGGTTGGCGATATGCTGAGGAATAAATTGGTCTTTGTATGCGTTCACGTGGGGCAGCAGCGCGGCCACAGCCTCTTTGAGCTCTGGTGTCGGCTCCTGCCCGTTGTCCACCAGTTTCGCCATGGCCCACAGCAGGTTGGCGATACCCTGTGGTTTAAAGTGAGCTTTCTGTGCGTTTACGTGGGACAACAGGGCGGCCACGGCCTCGTTGAGCTCTGGTGTCCGCTCTTGTCCAATGTCCACCAGTTTCGCTATGGCCCATAGCAGGCTGGCGATTTCCTGTGGTTTAAAGCAAGCTTTCTGTGTGTTTACGTGTGGCAACAGCGCAGCCACAGCCTCTTTGAGTTCTGGTGTCTGCTCCTGACCGTTGTCCACCAGTTTTGCCACGGCCCACAGCAGGTTGGCGATAGCCTGAGGAATAAATTGGTCTTTCTGGGCGTTCACGTGGGGCAACAGGGCGGCCACGGCCTCGTTGAGTTCTGGTGCCTGCTCCTGGCCGTTGTCCACCAGTTTCGCTATGGCCCACAGCAGGTTGGCGATACCCTGTGGTTTAAAGTTAGCTTTTTGTACGTTCACGTGGGGCAGCAGCACGGCTACGGCCTCGTTGAGCTCTGGTGTCCGCTTCTGCCCGTTGTCCGACAGTTTCGCGATGGCCCACAGCATGTTGGCAATATTCTGGGTATTAAATTGGTTTTTCTGTGCGTTCACATGGGGCAACAGCGAAGCCACGGCCTCGTTCAGCTCTGGCGTCCGCTCCTGCCCGTTGTCCACCAGTTTCGCCATGGCCCACAGCAGGTTGGCGATTCCCTGGGCATTAAACTGGTCTTGCTGTGCGGCCACTTGGGGCAACAGCGCGGCCACGGTCTCGTTGAATTCTGGTGTCTGCTCCTGCCCGTTGTTCACCAGTTTCGCCATGGCCCACAGCAGGCTGGCGATTCCCAGGGCATCAATATCCCTGGATTCAGGTTTTTGGTTGCAGTTAAATATGATTGAATCAAATAGCGTTGACAATAAGTTAGCCTGAGTAAGTTTAACTCGCTCATCCATGGGTTTATGAAGTGTAAAAACACCCGCTGAAGTAAATGAGTGCAGTGTTGTCGTCAGGCTTCGCCAATTCCAGCTCCGTGCTGCAGTAAAATTTTGCAGCAAACGCATCAGCTGGCTTTGTTCTGTTCGATTTAACGGTCTTTTATACGCTGACGTGTATTTTTTAATTGAACTGGCATATAGGCTGTGATTTCTCCCATCATAGCGATGACCGAAACGATCCGATTTACTCAACAGATCATCCATTATTTCCTGTTTGATGAGGGCATTAAAATCTTGAGCAGGGCTTACTGAACGGCACTGTAGATGTTGAGAAGAGCGTGTGCCAGAAGAATGGTAAAATTCATTGCGACCCGGTGCCGTGCGTGGGGAATTATCGCATGGTCTGACTGTGGCATGTCTATATCGCCCACGCCCTGAAGAAGGGGCATGGTTATTCGGTTGATTGTAATTATTACCTGATCTTGTGTATTTACCACTGATACCAGCTGATCTTCTATCCATAATTATATTTCATTAATTCATGAGAATATAAAAAGCAGACTGCGGTTCTGTTCAGAAGTTCATTTTGCTGTACGGTTTATAAACGCAAGTGGTTGGAGAAGAATAACTACTCTGGATTGTGACAACGGTTCCTGAGTCATGATGGCAGGGAGACGATTACTGGCTGTTTGTTCTCTTCTTTATTTGATCAATAAATGGTTTCATTAAATCCTGGTTCCAAAGCCTGTTAACCGGGATTTCAATGACCTCAAATCCTGATTTCTGCAGCAGTGCAATTTTAAGCAGCGTCGAACCCTTCCTGGTTTTGAAATCACCATTCACGTAATGAGACGATCCCTGAACTTCAATCACCATGTTGTGATCTGGCAGTAACAGGTCAACCGGAGGTAATGAGTTCAGACTCTTTTCTTCTTCAATCTTCAAAGAGGGCATGCATGATTGGAGTTGATTGCGGAAGTCGGCCTGATGTTTTGAAATGGTTGTCTGGTAATGGGGGTTGAACGGACACGCTCTGCCAAGCCAACTGGCGGCCATGGCAATGGTGGTTTGATCCTCTTCATTATCCGGTGATGTATTTTCCAGGCGAGTCAGCAGGTCATCCATGTGCTTTTCAAGTACGTTATTTTTATTGGCATTGGAGTCTAGAGACAACCTGGCACAGCATACCAATACGCCCCAGAGAGACATCGATATATCTTGCCTGGAGAGCTGAGGGTTTTCACTGATTCGGTAGACAAGCGATTCGAACGTAGAGGTAACCACATTCAGCTCAACGAGTTCACCCAGTTTCGCTATGGCCCACAGCAGGCTGGCGATACCCTGTGGTGTAAAGTTAGCTTTCCGTGCGCTCACGTGGGTTAACAGCGCAGCCACGGCCGCTTTGAACTCTGGTGTCCACTCCTGCCCGTTATCCACCAGTTTCGCCATGGCCCACAGCAGGTTGGCAATGCCATGGGCATTAAGCTGGTATTTCTGTACGTTCACGAGGGGCAACAGTGCGGCCACGGCCTGGTTGAGTTCTGGTGTCGACTCCTGCCCGTTGTTCACCAGTTTCGCCATGGCCCACAGCAGGTTGGCGATACCTTGTGGTTTAAAGGTTGCTCTCTGTGCATTCACGTGGGGCAACAGTGCGGCCACGGCCTCGTTGAGCTCTGGTGTTGACTCCAGCCCGTTGTCCACCAGTTTCGCTATGGCCCAAAGCAGGTTGGCGATATCCCGGGCATTAAATTGGTCTTTCTGTGCGTTCAAGTGGTGCAAAAGTGCAGCCACGGCCTCTTTGAACTCTGGTGTCGGATCCTGCCCGTTGTCCACCAGTTTTGCCATGGCCCACAGCAGGTTGGCGATACTTTGTGGTTTAAAGGTAGCTCTCCGTGCGTTCACGAGGGGCAACAGAGCGGCTAAGGCCTCTTTCAGCCCTGGTGTACGCTCCAGCCCGTTGTCCACCAGTTTCGCCATTGCCCACAGCAGGTTGGTAATGGCCTGGGCCTTAAATTGGTCTTTCTGTGCGCTCACGTGCAGCAACAACGCGGCCATGGCCTCGTTGAGCTCTGGTGTTCGCTTTTGCCCGTTGTCCACCAGTTTCGCCATGGCCCACAGCAGGTTGGTGATTTCCTGTGGTTTAAAGTTAGCTTTCTCTGGGTTCACTTGTGGCAACAGCACGGCCACGGCCTCGTTGAGCTGCGGTGTCCGCTCCAGCCCGTTGTCCACCAGTTTTGCTATGGCCCATAGCAGGTTGGCGATACCCTGTGGTGTAAAGTTAGCTTTCTGAGCATTCACTTGGGGCAACAGCGCGGCCACGGCCTTTTTGAGCCCTGGTGTCCGCTCCTGCCCGTTGTCAACCAGTTTCGCCATGGCCCACAGCAGGTTGGCTATACCCTGGACATTAAATTGGCCTTTCTGTGCGTCGACCTGGGGCAACAGCACGATCAGGGCCTCGTTGAGTCCTGTTGTTCGCTCCAGCCCGTTTTCCACCAGTTTCGCCATGGCCCACAGCAGGTTGGCGATATGCTGAGGAATAAATTGGTCTTTCTGTGCGTTCACGAGGGGAAACAAGGTGGCCATGGCCTCTTTAAACTCGGGTGTCTGCTTCTGCCCGTTGTCCACCAATTTCGCCAGGGCCCACAGCAGGTTGGCGATACCACGGGCATCAATATCCCGGCCTTCAGGCTTTTGGTTGCAGTTAAATATTATTGCATCAAGTAGCGTTGACAATAAGTGAGCTTGAGTAAGCTTCACATTCTCATCCATGGGTTTATGAAAGGCAAAAACACCCGCTGAAGTAAATGAATGAAGTGTTGTCGTCAGGCTTCGCCAGTTCCAGCTCCGTGTTGGGGTAAAGTTTTGCAGCATACGTATCAGCTGGCTTTGTTCCGCCCGGTTTAACGGTCTTTTAGCAACTGACGTGTATTTTCTAATTGAAAGGGCATATTGACTGTGATTTTTTCCATTATAGCGATGACCGAAACGATCCGATTTACTCACCAGATCATCCATTATTTCCTGTTTGATGAGGGCATTAAAATCTTGAGCAGGGGTTACTGAACGGCGCAGTGGGTGTTGAGAAGAGCGTGTGCCAGAAGAATGGTAAAATTCATTACGCCCCGGGGCATTGCGGGGATTATCCCACTGTCTGACTGTGGCATATCTATATCGCCCACGCCTTGCAGAAGGGGCATGGTCATTCGGTTGGTTGTAATCATTACCTGATCTTGTGTATTGACCACTGATACCAGCAGAACTTCTATCCATAATTATATTTCATTAATGCATGAAAATATAAAAAGCAGACTGCTGTTCTGCTCAGAAGTTCATTTTGCGGAAAAGTTTACTTGAGTCATGATGGGAGGCAGGCGATTACTGACTGTTTGTTTTCTTCTTCTCTTCTTCTTCTTTGCTGGATTGGTTTGCTCTTCTAAATGTTCTTCGCCAGTCACGTATGCAGCATCTGCCCACCCTCTATTAAATGATACAGAGCCATGCTCCTGTGGGGGGGTGCCTATCATGGTCTTTATTTGATCAATATAGGGTTTCATTAAATCGTTGTTCAAAAGCCGGTTAGCCGGGATTTCAATGACCTCAAATCCTGTTTTTTGCAGTAGTGCGGTTTTGAGCAGAGTCGAACCATTCCTGGTATTGAAATCACCACTCACGTAATGAGAGGGGCCCTGAACTTCAATCACAATGTTGTGATCTGGCAGAAGCAGGTCAACCGGAGGTAATGAGTTCAGACTCTTTTCTTCTTCAATCCTCAAAGATGGAATAGATGATTGGAGTTGATTGCGGAAGTCGGATTGACGTTTTGAAACGATTGTCTGGTAAGGGGGGGCGACCGGACACGCTCTGCCAAGCCAACTTGCGGCCATGATCATGATGGATCGATCATCTTCATTATCTGGCGATGTATTTTCCAGGCGAGTCAACAGGTCACCCATGTGCTTTTCAAGCAAGTTATTTTTATAGGTATTGGAGTATAGAGCCAACCTGGCACAGCATACCATGACTCCCCAGAGAGACATCGATATCCCTTCCTGAGAAAACTGAAGGTTCTCACTGATTCGATAGACGAGCGATTCGAATGCAGAGGTAGCCACGTTCAGCTCAACGAGTTCACCCAGTTTGGCCGTGGCCCATAGCAGGTTAGCGATTTCCTGTGGTTTAAAGTTAGCTTTTTGTGCGTTCACGAGGGGCAACAGCGCGACCACAGCCTCGTTGAGCCCTGGTGTCTGCTCCTGACCGTTATCCACCAGTTTCGCCATGGCCCAAATCAGGTTAGCGATTTCCTGTGATTTGAAGTTAGCTTTTTGTGCGTTCACGAGAGGCAGCAGCGCGACCACAGCCTCGTTGAGCTCTGGTGTCCGCTCCTGCCCGTTGTCCACCAGTTTCGCCATGGCCCACAGCAGGTTGGTGATTGCCTGTGGTGTAAAGTTAGCTTTTTGTGCGTTCACGAGAGGCAGCAGCGCGACCACAGCCTCGATGAGCTCTGGTGTCCGCTCCTGCGCGTTGTCCACCAGTTTCGCCATGGCCCACAGCAGGTTGGTGATTGCCTGTGGTGTAAAGTTAGCTTTCTGTGCGTTCATGTGGGGCAACAGCGCGGCCGTGGCCTCCACAAGCCCTGGTATCTTCTCCTGCGCGTTGTCCACCAGTTTCGCCATGGCCCACAGCAGGTTGGCAATGCCCTGGGTATTAAAGTGGTCTTTCTTTGCGTTCACGAGGGGCAACAGGGTAGCCACGGCCTCGTTGAGTTCTGGTGCCTGCTCCTGCCCGCTGTCCACCAGTTTCGCCATGGCCCACAGCAGGTTGGCAATGCCCTGGGTATTAAAGTGGTCTTTCCGTGCGTTCACGTGGGGCAACAGCGCGGCCACGGCCTCGTTGAGCTCTGGTGTCTGCTCATGCCCGTTGTCCACCAGTTTCGCCATGGCCCACAGCAGGTTGGTGATTTCCTGAGGTTTAAAGTGAGCTTTCTGTGCGTTCACGTGGCGCAACAGCGCGGTCACTGCTTCTTTGAGCTCTGGTGTTCGCTCCTGCCCTTTGTCTACCAGTTTCGCCATGGCCCACAGCAGGTTGGCGATATGCTGAGGAATAAATTGGTCTTTGTATGCGTTCACGTGGGGCAACAGCACGGCCACGGTCTCGTTAAGTTCTGGTGTCTGCTCCAGCCCGTTGTCCACCAGTTTCGCCATGGCCCACAGCAGGTTGGCGATACCCTGTGATTTAAAGTTAGCTTTCTGAGCGTTCACGTGGGGCAACAGCACGGCCACGGTCTCGTTAAGTTCTGGTGTCTGCTCCAGCCCGTTGTCCACCAGTTTCGCCATGGCCCACAGCAGGTTGACGATACCCTGTGGTTTAAAGTTAACTTTTTGTACGTTCACGAGGAGCAATAGGGCGGCCATGGCCTCGTCGAGCTCTGGTGTCTGCTCCTGCCCGTTCTCCATCAGTTTCGCCATGGCCCACAGCAGGTTGGCGATTTCCTGTGGTTTAAAGTTAGCTTTCTCTGGGTTCACTTGTGGCAACAGCACGGCCACGGCCTCGTTAAGATCTGTTGTCTGCTCCTGTCCGATGTCCACCAGTTTCGCCATGGCCCATAGCAGGTTGGCGATTTCCTGTGGTTTAAAGCAAGCTTTTTGTGTGTTTACGTGGGGCAACAGCGCAGCCACAGCCTCTTTGAGTTCTGGTGTCTGCTCCTGACCGTTGTCCACCAGTTTTGCCATGGCCCACAGCAGGTTGGCGATAGCCTGAGGAATAAATTGGTCTTTCTGTGCGTTCACGTGGGGCAACAGGGCGGCCACGGCCTTGTTGAGCCCTGGTGTCCGTTCCTGGCCGTTGTCCACCAGTTTCGCTATGGCCCACAGCAGGTTGGCGATTCCCTGTGGTCTAAAGTTAGTTTTCTGTGCGTTTACGTGGGGCAACAGCTCGGCCACGGCCTCTTTGAGTCCTGGTGTCTGCTCCTGCCCGTTGTCTACCAGTTTCGCCATGGCCCACAACAGGTTGGCTATACCCTGGGCATTAAATTGGTCTTTCTGTGCGTTCACGTAGGGCAACAGCGCGGCCACGGCCTCTTTGAGTCCTGGTGTCTGCTCCTGCCGGTTGTCCACCAGTTTCGCCATGGCCCACAACAGGTTGGTGATACCCTGGGCCTTAAATTGGTCTTTCTGTGCGTTCATGTGGGGTAACAGCGCGGCCACGGCCTCTTTGAGCTCTGCTGTCCGCTCCTGCCCGTTGTCCATCAGTTTCGCCATGGCCCACAACAGGTTGGCGACACCCTGGGCATCAATATCCCTGGCTTCAGGTTTTTGGTTGCACTTAAATATTATTGCATCAAGCAGTGTTGACAATAAGGCAGCTTGAGTGAGTTTAACATGCTCATTCATGGGTTGATGAGGGGTAAAAACACCTGCTGAAGTGAATGAATGAAATATTGTCGTCAGGCTTCGCCAACTCCAGCTCCGTGTTGCAGTAAAATTTTGCAGCAAACGCATCAGCTGGCTTTGTTCTGTTCGGTTTAACGGTCTTTTAGCAGCTGACGTGTATTTTTTAATTGAGCTGGCATATTGACTGTGATTTCTCCCATCATAGCGATGACCGAAACGATCCCATTTACTCACCAGACCATCCATTATTTCTGGTTTGATGAGGGCATTAAAATCTTGAGCAGAGTTTACTGAACGGTGCCTTAAATATTGAGAAGGGCGTGTGCCAGAAGAATGGTGAAATTCATTACATCCCGGGATAGAGCGGGGGTGACTATCACGCTTTCTGACTGTGGCATGTCTGTATTGCCCACGCCTTGAAGAAGCGACATGGCCATTCGGTTGGTTGTAACCGTTATCAGATCTTGTGTATTGATCACTGATACCAGCAGAACTTCTATCCATAATTATATTTCATTAATTCATGAAAATATGAAAAGCAGACTGCTGTTCTGTTCAGAAGTTCATTTTGCGGAAAAGTTTACTTGAGTCATGATGGGAAGAAGGCGATTACTGGCTGTTTGTTTTCTTCCTCTTTGCTGGATTGGTTTGCTCTTCCTAAATGTTCTTCGGCAGTCACGTATGCAGCATCTGCCCATGCGGTGTTAAGTGATACACAGCCATGACCCTGTGGCGGGATTTCCACTCTGGTCTTTATTTGATTAATGTAAAGTTTCATTGAATCCTGGCTCCTGAGCTGGTTAACCGGGATTTCAATGACCTCAAATCCTGATTTTTGCAACAGTGCAATTTTAAGCAGAGTCGAACCATTCCTGATTTTAAAATCATTACTTACGTAATGAGACGGTCCCTGAATTTCAATAACCATGTTGTGATCTGGCAGCAGCAGGTCAACGGGAGGCAATGAGTTCAGACACTTTTCTTCTTCAATCTTCAAAGAGGGCATGCATGATTGGAGTTGATCGCGGAAGTCGGATTGAAGTTTTGAAATGGTTGTCTGGTAATGGGGGATGATCGGACTTGCTCTCCCAAGCCAACTGGCGGCCATGGCAATGATGCGTTGATCCTTTGCATTGTCCGGGGATGTATTTTCCAGGCGAGTAAACAGGTCAACCATGTGCTTTTCAAGCATGTTATTTTTATTGGCATTGGAGTCTGGAGACAACCTGGCACAGCATACCATTATGCCCCAGAGAGACATAAATATATCTTGCTGAGAGAGCTGAAGGTTGTCACTTAATCTGCAGACAAGCGATTCAAACGTAGAAGTAACCACTTGTAGCTCAACGAGTTCACCCAGTTTCGCCATGGCCCACAGCAGGTTGGCGATTTCCTGTGGTCTAAAGTGGGCTTTTTGTGCGTTCACGTAGGGCAACAGCGCGGCCACAGCTTCTTTAAGCTCTGGTACCCACTCTCCGTTGTCCACCAGTTTTGCCATGGCCCAAAGCAGGTTGGCGACATTCTGGGTATTAAATTGGTTTTTCTGTGCGTTCACGTAGTGCAAAAGCGCGGCCACTGCCTCTTTGAGCTCTGGTGTCCACTCCTGCCCGTTGTCCACCAGTTTTGCTATGGCCCACAGCAGGTTGGCAATATGCTGAGGAATAAATTGGTCTTTCATTGCGTTCACGTGGGGTAACAGTTCGGCCACGGTCTCTATGAGCCCTTGTGTTCGCTCCAGTCCGCTGTCCACCAGTTTCGCCATGGCCCACAGCAGGTTGACGATACCCAGGGCAGTAAACTGCTCTTTCTGTGCGTTCACATGGGGCAACAGCGCGGCTACAGTCTTTTTAAGCGCCAGCGTCCGCTCCTGCCCTTTGTCTACCAGTTTCGCCATGGCCCACAGCAGGTTGGCAATGCTCCGGGCATTCAGTTGGTTTTTCTGTGCTTGCACGAGGGGCAGCAGTGCGGCCACGGTCTCTTTGAGCCCCGGTGTCCGCTCCAGTTCGTTGTCCACCAGTTTCGCCATGGCCCAAAACAGGTTGGCAATGCCCTGGGCATTAAGTTGGTTTTTCTGTGCGTTCACGTGGGACAACAGCGCGGCCAAGGCCCTTTTGAGCTCTGGTGTCGGCTCCAGCCCGTTGTCCACCAGTTTCGCCATGGCCCACAGCAGGTTGGTGATGTGCTGAGGAATAAATTGGTCTTTCTGTGCGTTCACATGGGGCAACAGGGCAGCCACGGCCTCGTTGAGCTCTGGTGTCGGCTCCTGCCCGTTGTCCACCAGTTTCGCCATGGCCCACAGCAGGTTGGCGATATGCTGAGGAATAAACTGGTCTTTCTGTGCGTTCACTTGGGGCAACAGCACGGCCACGGCCTCGCTGAACTCTGGTGTCGGCCCCTGCCCGTTGTCCATCAGTTTCGCCATAGCCCATAGCAGGCTGGCGATTTCCTGTGGTTTAAAGCAAGCTTTTTGTGTGTTTACGTGTGGCAATAGTGCAGCCACAGACTCTTTGAGTTCTGGTGTCCGCTCCTGCCCGTTGTCCACCAGTTTTGCCACGGCCCATAGCAGGTTGGCGATAGCCTGAGGAATAAATTGGTCTTTCTGTGCATTCACGTGAGGCAACAGGGCGGCCACGGCCTCATTGAGCCCTGGTGTCCGCTCCTGGCCGTTGTCCACCAGTTTCGCTATGGCCCACAGCAGGTTGGCGATACCCTGTGGTTTAAAGTCAGCTTTTTGTACGTACACGTGGGGCAGCAGCAAGGCTACGGCCTCGTTGAGCTCTGGTGCCCACTTCTGCCCGTTGTCCGACAGTTTCGCGATGGCCCACAGCATGTTGGCAATATTCTGGGTATTGAATTGGTCTTTCTGTGCGTTCACACGGGGCAACAGCGAAGCCACAGCCTCGTTGATCTCTGGCGTCCGCTCCTGCCCGATGTCCACCAGTTTCGCCATGGCCCACAGCAGGATGGCGATTCCCTGAGGAATAAATTGTTTTTTCTGTGCGTTCACATGGGGCAACAACACGGCCACGGCCTTTTTGAGCTCTGCTGTTCGCTCCTGCCCGTTGTCCACCAGTTTCGCCAGGGCCCACAACAGGTTGGCGATTCCCTGGGCATCAATATCCCTGGCTTCAGGTTTTTGGTTGCACTTAAATATTATTGCATCAAGCAGTGTCGACAATAAGGCAGCTTGAGTGAGTTTAACATGCTCATTCATGGGTTGATGAGGGGTAAAAACACCTGCTGAAGTGAATGAATGAAATATTGTCGTCAGGCTTCGCCAACTCCAGCTCCGTGTTGCAGTAAAATTTTGCAGCAAACGCATCAGCTGGCTTTGTTCAGCTCGATTTAACGGTCTTTTCGCAGCTGATGTGTATTTTTTAATTGAGCTGGCATATTGACTGTGTTTTTTCCCATCATAGCGATGACCGAAACGATCCGATTTACTCACCAGGTCATTCATTATTTCCTGTTTGATGAGGGTATTAAAATCTTGAGCACAGTTTACTGAACGGTGAATTAAATATTGAGAAGGGCGTGTGCCAGAAGAATGGTGAAATTCATTACATCCCGGGGTAGAGCGGGGGTGACTATCCCGCTGTCTGACTGTGGCATGTCTGTATCGCCCACGCCTTGAAGAAGGGGCATGGCCATTCGGTTGGTTGTAACCGTTATCTGATCTTGTGTATTGATCACTGATACCAGCAGAACTTCTATCCATAATTATATTTCATTAATTCATGAAAATATAAAAAGCAGACTGCTGTTCTGCCCAGAAGTTCATTGTGCGGAAAAGTTTACTTGAGTCATGATGGGAGGAAGGCGATTACTGGCTGTTTGTTTTCTTCCTCCTTGCCGGGTTGGTTTGCTCTTGTAAATGTTCTTCACCAGTCACGTATGCAGCGTCTTTCCACCCTCTTTTAGGTGATACAGCGTCATGACCCTGTGGCGGGATGCTTACCCTGATCTTTATTTGATCAATATAGGGTTTCATTAAATCTTTCTTCAAAAGCTGGTTAGTCGGGATTTCAATGACCTCAAATCCTGCTTTTTGCAACAGTGCGATTTTCAGCAGAGTCGAACCATTCCTGGTTTTGAAATCACCACCTACGTAATGACGCGGTCCCTGAACTTCAATCACCATGTTGTGATCGGGCAGAAGCAGGTCAACCGGAGGTAATGAGTTCAGACTCTTTTCTTCGTCAATCTTCAGAGATGGAATAGATGATTTGAGTTGATCACGGAAGTCGGCTTGGTTTTTTGAAATGATTGTCTGGTAATGGTGGACGACCGAACAGGTTCTGCCAAGCCAACTTGCAGCCATGGTAATGATGGATTGATCCTCTCCATTATCTGGCGATGTATTTTCCAGACGAATGAACAGGTCATCCATGTGTTTTTCAAATAGGTTATTTTTATTGGCATTAGAGTCCAGAAACAACCTGGCACAGCATACCATTAATGCCCAGAGAGACATCGATATCTCTTTCTGAGAAAACTGAAGCTTCTCACTGAGTCGATAGATGAGCGATTCGAACGTAGAGGTAACCACGTTCAGCTCAACGAGTTCACCCAGTTTCGCCATGGCCCAAAGCTGGTTAGCGATTTCCTGTGGTTTAAAGTGAGTTTTTTGTGCGTTCACAAGGGGCAACAGGGCGGCCACGGCCTCTTTGAGACCTGATGTCCGCTCCAGCCCGTTGTCCACCAGTTTCGCCATGGCCCACAGCAGGTTGGCGATACCCTGCGGTTTAAAGTTAGCTTTTTGTCCATTCACGAGGGGCATCAGTGCGGTCACGGCCTCGTTGAACCCTGGTGTCTGCTCCTGCCCGTTGTCTACCAGTTTCGCCATGGCCCACAGCAGGTTGGTGATATGCTGTGGTTTAAAGTTAGCTTTTGGTACGGTCACGCAGGGCAACAGCGCAGCTACAGCTTCGTTGAACTCTGGTGTCTGCTCCTGCCCGTTGTCCACCAGTTTCGCCATGGCCCACAGCAGGTTGGCGATATGCTGAGGACTAAACTGGTCTTTCTGTGCGTTCACGCGGGGCAACAGCGCGGCCACGGCCTTTTTGAACTCTGGTGTTTGCTCCTGCCCGTTATCTACCAGCTTCGCTATGGCCTGTAACAGGTTGGCGATACCCTGGGCAGTAAATTGGTCTTTCTGTGCATTCACGTGGGGCAACAGCGCGGCCACGGCCTTTTTGAACCCTGGTGCTTGCTCCTGCCCGTTATCTACCAGTTTCGCCATGGCCCACAGCAGGTTGGTGATATGCTGTGGTTTAAAGTTAGCTTTTGGTACGGTCACGCAGGGCAACAGCGCAGCTACAGCTTCGTTGAACTCTGGTGTCTGCTCGTAGCAGTTGTCCACCAGTTTCGCCATGGCCCACAGCAGGTTGGTGATTTCCTGAGGTTTAAAGTTAGCTCTCTGTGCGTTCACGTGGGGCAACAGCGTGGCTACGGTCTCGGTGAGATCTGGTGTCTGCTCCTGCCCTTTGTCCTCCAGTTTTGCCATGGCCCACAGCAGGTTGGCGATATGCTGAGGACTAAACTGGTCTTTCTGTGCGTTTACGTGGGGCAAAAGCGTGACCACGGCCTTGTTGAAATCTGGTGTCCGCTCCAGCCCGTTGTCCTCCAGTTTTGCCATGGCCCACAGCAGGTTGGCGATATGCTGAGGAATAAACCAGTCTTTCTGTGCGTTCACGTGGGGCAACAGCGCGGCCAGGGCCTCGTTGAACTCTGGTGTCAGTTCCTGCCCGTTGTCCACCAGTTTCGCCATGGCCCACAGCAGGTTAACGATACCCTGTGGTTTAAAGTTAGTTTTTTGTGCGTTCACAAGGGGCAACAGGGCGGCCACGGCCTCGTTGAGACCTGGTGTCCGCTCCTGCCCTTTGTCCACCAGTTTCGCCATGGCCCACATCTGGTTGGAGATTTCCTGGGCATTAAATTGGTTTTTCTGTGCGTTCACGTGGGGCAACAACACGGCCACAGTCTCTTTGAGCCCTGGTACCCACTTCCGATCGTTGTCCATCAGTTTCGCCATGGACCACAGCAGGCTAGTGATTTCCTGTGGTTTAAAGTCAGCTTTCTGTGCGTTCACGCTGGGCAACAGCGTGGACACGGTCTCGTTGAGCTCTGGTGTCCGCTCCTGCTCGATGTCCACCAGTTTCGCCATGGCCCACAGCAGGTTGGCGATTCCCTGAGGAATAAATTGTTTTTTCTGTGCGTTCACATGGGGCAACAACACGGCCACGGCCTCTTTGAGCTCTGGTATCGGGTTCTGCCCGCTGTCCACCAGTTTCGCCATGACCCACATCAGGTTGGCGGTTCCATGGGCATCAATATCCCTGGCGGGAGGTTTTTGCTTGCACTTGAATATTATTGCATCCAGTAGCGTCGATAATAAGGCAGCTTGAGTACGCCTGACACGCTCATCCATGGGTTTATGAGGGGTAAAAACCCCCGCTGAAGTCAATGAGTGCAGTGTTGTCGTCAGGCTTCGCCAATTCCAGCTCCGTGTTGCTGTGAAATTTTGCAGTAAACGCATCAGCTGGCTTTGTTCCGCTCGATTTAAAGGCCTTTTAGACGCTGACGTGTATTTTTTAATTGTACTGGCATATAGGCCGTGATCTCTCCCATCATAGCGATGACCGAAACGATCCGATTTACTCACCAGATCATCCATTATTTCCTGTTTGATGAGGGCATGAAAATTTTGAGCAGGGTGTACTGAACGGCGCAGTAGATGTTGAGAAGAGCGTGTGTCAGAAGAATGGTAAAATTCATTGCGACCCGGTGCAGTGCGGGTGGGATGATTCCATTGCCTGACTGTGGCATGTCGGTATCGCCCATGCCTTGAAGAAGGGGCACGGCCATTCGGTTGGTTGTAACCGTTATCTGATCTTGTGTATTGACCACTGATACCAGCATAACTTCTATCCATAATTATATTTCATTAATTCATGAAAATATAAAAAGCAGACTGCTGTTCTGCCCAGAAGTTCATTGTGCGGCAAAGTTTACTTGAGTCATGATGGGAGGAAGGCGATTACTGGCTGTTTGTTTTCTTCCTCTTTGCCGGGCTGGTTTGCTCTGCTAAATGTTCTTCGGTAGTTACGTATGCAGCACCTGCCCACGCTCTTTTAAGTGATACAAAGCCATGCCCCTGTGGCGGGATGCCTATCCTGATCTTTATTTGATCAATACAGGGTTTCATTAAATCGTTGTTCAAAAGCTGGTTAGTCGGGATTTCAATGACCTCAAATCCTGCTTTTTGCAGCAGTGCGATTTTCAGCAGAGTCGAACCCTTCCTCGTTTTGAAATCACCACCCACGTAATGAGAGGGGCCCTGAACTTCAATCACCATGTTGTGATCTGGCAGAAGCAGGTCAACCGGAGGTAATGAGTTCAGACTTTTTTCCTCTTCGATCTTCAAAGATGGAATAGATGATTTTAGTTGATCGCGGAAGTCGACCTGGGTTTTTGAAATGTTTGTGTGGTAATGGCGAACGACCGGGCAGGCTCTGCCAAGCCAACTTGCGGCCATGAACATAATGGATTGATCCTCTTGATTATCTGGCGAGGTATTTTTCAGGCGAGTAAACAAGTCATCCATGTGCTTTTTAAACACATTATTTTTATTGCCATTGGAGTCTAGAGACAACCTGGCACAGCATACCATGACTCCCCAG
This sequence comes from Endozoicomonas sp. ALE010, assembly GCF_049310165.1. NCBI lineage: Bacteria > Pseudomonadati > Pseudomonadota > Gammaproteobacteria > Oceanospirillales > Endozoicomonadaceae > Endozoicomonas > Endozoicomonas sp. ALE010. Next base: position 30,299 of record NZ_JBLYNV010000001.1, read on the forward strand.
AGAGACATCGATATCTCTTCCTGAGAAAACTGCAGGTGCTTGTTGATTCGATAGACAAGCGATTCGAACGTAGAGGTAGCCAGGTTCAGCTCAATGAGTTCACCCAGTTTGGCCGTGGCCCACAGCAGGTTGGCAATACCCTGGGCAGTAAATTGGTCTTCCAGTGCGTTCACCCGGGGCAACAGAGCGGCCACGGCCTCGTTGAGCCCTGGTGTCTGCTCCTGCCCGTTATCCACCAGTTTCGCCATGGCCCACAGCAGGTTGGTGATTTCCTGTGGGTTAAAGTTAGCTTTTTGTGCGATCACGCAGATCAACAGCGCAGCCACCGCTTCGTTGAACTCTGGTGTCTGCTCCAGCCCGTTATCCACCAGTTTTGCCATGGCCCACAGCAGGTTGGCAATTTCCTGTGGGTTAAAGTTAGCTTTTTGTACGATCACGCAGATCAACAGCGTAGCCACCCCTTCGTTGAACTCTGGTGTCTGTTCGTACCCGTTGTCCACCAGTTTTGCCATGGCCCACACCAGGTTGGCGATATGCTGGGGAATAAATTGGTCTTTCTGTGCATTCACGTGGGGCATCAGCGCGAGCATAGCATCTTTGCGCTCCGGTGTTCGCTCCAGCCCGCTGTCCTCCAGTTTCGCCATGGCCCACAGCAGGTTGGCGATATCCTGGGCATTAAATTGTTCTTTCTGTACGTTTACGTGGGGCAACAGCGCAGCCAGAGCCTCTTTGAGCACTGGTGTCCGCTCCAGCCCGTTGTCCACCAGTTTCGCCATGGACCACAGCAGGTTGGTGATTTCCTGTGGGTTAAAGTTAGCTTTTTGTTGGATCACGCAGGGCAACAGCGCAGCCACCGTTTCGTTGAACTCTGGTGTCTGTTCGTACCCGTTGTCCACCAGTTTTGCCATGGCCCACAGGAGGTTGGTGATTTCCTGTGGTCTAAAGTTTGTTTTCTGTGCGTTCACGTGGGGCAGCAGCGCGGCCACGGTCTTGTTGAACTCTGCTGTCCACTCCTGTCCGTTGTCCACCAGTTTCGCCATGGCCCACAGCAGGTTGGCAATGCCCTGGGCCTTAAATTGGTTTTTCTGTGCGTTCACGTGGGGCAACAGCGCGACAACGGCCTCGTTGAACTCTGGTGTCCGTTCCTGCCCGTTGTCCATCAGTTTTGCCATGGCCCACAGCAGGTTGGCGACACCCTGTGCATCAATATCCCTAGCTGGAGGTTTTTGGTTGCAGTTAAATATTATTGAATCAAATAGCGTTGACAATAAGTTAGCCTGGGCAAGTTTAACTCGCTCATCCATGGGTTTATGAAGAGTAAAAACACCCGCTGAAGTCAATGAGTGAAATGTTGTCGTCAGGCTCAGCCAATTCCAGCCCCGTGTTGCTGTGAAATTTTGCAGCAAACGCATCAGCTGGCTTTGTTCTGTTCGATTTAACGGTCTTTTAGAAGCTGACGTGTATTTTTTAATTGAACTGGCATATTGCCCGTGATTTCTCCCATCGTAGCGATGACCAAAACGATTAGATTTACTCACCAGATCTGCCATTATTTCCTGTTTGATAAGGTCATTAAAATTCTGAGCGGGGATCACTGAACGGCACAGTAGATTTTGAGAAGGGTATGCGCCAGAGAAATGATAAAATTCATTATGCCCCGGGGTAGTGCGGGGTGGATTATCCCACCATTCGACTGTGCCCTGTCTATATTGCACGCGCCTTGAAGAAGCGTCATGGGTATCCGGTTGGTTGGCATGATTATCTGGTCTTGCGTATAAACCAAAGGTTCCAGCTGAGCTTCTATGCATATTTATATTTCATCAATTCATGAAAATATAAAAAACAGACTGCTATTCTGTGCAGAAGTTCATTTTACTGAAATGGTCCACCCTGGTCTTTATTTTCTCAATATATAGTTGCATTAAATAACGGTTACAAAGTGTATTAGCCGGGATTTCAACGACCTCAAATCCTGCTTTTTGCAGTAGTGCGATTTTAAGCAGAGTCGAACCTTTCCTGGTTTTTAAATCACCGCGCACGTAATGGGACAGTCCCTGAACTTCAATCACAATGTTGTGATCTGGCAGTAGCAGGTCAACGGGAGGCAATGAGTTCAGGCTCTTTTCTTCTTCAATCTTCAAAGAGGGAATGCATGACTGGAGTTGATTGCGGAAGTCGGTTTGAGGTCTTGACCTGATGGTCTGGTAATGGGGGACGAACGAACACTGTCTCCCAAGCCAACTGGCGGCCATGGCAATGATGGATTGATCCTCTTCATTGTCTGTGGAGGTATTTTCCAGACGAGTAAACAGGTTATCCATGTGCTTTTCAAGTCCGTTATTTTTATTGGCATTGGAGGCCAGAGACAACCGGGCACAGCATACCATTACTCCCCAAAGTGACATCAATATATCTTGTTGAGAGAGCCGGGGGTTGTCACTGATTCGGTGGACAAGTGATTTGAACGTGGAGGTAAACAGGGGCAGCTCAACGAGCTCACCCAGCTTCGCCGTGGCCCACAGCAGGTTGGCGATTTCCTGTGGTTTAAAGTTGGTTTTCTGTGCATTCACGTAGGGCAACAGCGCAGCCACGGCTTCGTTGAGCTCAGCTGTCTGCTCCTGACTGTTGTCCACCAGTTTCGCCATGGCCCACAGCTGGTTGGCGATTTCCTGCGGTATAAAGTCAGCTTTCCGTGCGATCACGTGGGGCAACAGCGCGGCCACAGCCTCGTAGAACTCTGGTGTACACTCCTGCCCGTTATCCACCAGTTTCGCCATGGCCCAAAGCAGGTTGGCGATTTCCTGTGGTTTAAAGCCAGCTTTCTGTGTAATCACGTGGGGCAACAGTGCGGCGACAGCCTCTTTAAACTCTGGTGTTTGCTCCTGCCCGTTATCCACCAGTTTCGCCAGAGCCCACAGCAGGTTGGCGATTTGCTGAGGAATAGGTTGGTCTTTCTGTGTTTTCACGTAGGGCAACAGCGCGGCCACGGCTTTGTTGAGCATTGGTATCTGCCCCGGGCCGTTGACAACCTTCGCCATGGCCCACAGCAGGTTGGCGATTTCCTGTGGTAAAAAGTCAGCTTTCCGTGCGATCACGTGGGGCAACAGCGCGGCCATTGCTTCGTTGAGCTCAGGTGTCCGCTCCTGGCCGTTGTCCGTCAGTTTCGCCATAGCCCACAGCAGGTTGGTGATACCCTGTAGTTTAAAGTTGGCTTTCTGTGCGTTCACGAGGTGCAACAACACGGCGACGGCCTCTTTGAACTCTGGCGTCAGTATTTGACCGTTGCCCACCAGTTTCGCCATGGCCCACAGCAGGTTAGCGATATGCTGAGGATTAAATTGGTCTTTATGTGCGTTCACGTGCGGCAACAGCGCGTGAACGACCGCGTTCAGCCCGGGTGTCCATTCCTGCCCGTTGTCCACCAGTTTCGCCACGACCCACAGCAGGTTGGCAATGCCCTGAGCATTAAATTGGCTTTTCTTTGCGTTCACTTGAGGCAACAGCACGGCCACGGCCTCTTTGAGCCCTTGTCTTTGCTCTTGACCGTTGTCCAGTAGTTTCGTCATTGCCCACAGCAGGCTGACGAGTTCCTGTGGCTTAAAGTTAGTTTTCTGTGCGTTTACGTGGGGTAACAGTGCGGCCACAGCCTGTTTGAGCCATGGTGTCTGTTGCTGCCCGTTGTCCACCAGTTTCGCCATGGCCCACAGCAGGTTGGCGATATGCTGAGGAATAAAATGGTCTTGCTGTGCGTTTATACAGGGCTGCAGAGCGGCCACGGCCTCGTTGAGCTCGGGTGTCCACTCCTGGCCGTTGTCCACCAGTTTCGCCACGGCCCACAGCAGGTTGGCGATATTCTGAGGACTCAACTGGTCTTTCTGGGCATTCACATGGGGCAACAGCGCGGCCACGGCCTTTTTGATCTCTGCTGTCTGCTCCTGACCGTTGTCCACCAGTTTTGCCATGGCCCACAGCAGGTTGGCGAGATGCTGAGGAATAAATTGGTCTTTCTTTACGCTCAGATGGGGCATCAGCGCGGCCACGGCCTGTTTGAGCTCTGGTGTCTGCTTCTGCCCGCTGTCCACCAGTTTCGCGATGGCCCATAGCAGGTTGGTGATTCCGATGGCATCAATATCCCTGGCTTGAGGTTTTTGATGGCACTTGAATATTAATACATCAAGAAGCGTTGACAATAAGGCAGTTTGAGTACGCTTAACACACTCATTCATAGGGTTATGAGGGGTAAAAATACCTGCTGAAGTCAATGAATGAAATGTTGTCGTCAGGCTTCGCCAATTCCAGCTTCGCTTTACGGTAAAATTTTGCAGAAAACGTATCAGCTGGCTTTGTTCTGCTCGATTTAACGGTCTTTTAGCAGTTAACGTGTATTTTTTAATTGAACTGGCATATTGACCATGACACCTCCCATCATAGCGATGACCAAAACGTTCAGATTGACGCACCAGATTATCTATTATTTCCTGGTTGATGAGGGCGTAAAAACCCTGGGCCAGGTTTACTGAACGACACTGTAGATGTTGAGAAAGGCATACGGCAGTGGATCGGTAAAATTGATTACACCCCGGTGTAGTGCGTTGAGTATTATCCCACTGTCTGACTGTGGCATGTCTGTATCGTCCACGCCTTGATGAAGCGGCACGGTCATCTTGTTGGTTGCGACCATTACCTGATCTTGCGTAATGACCACTGATACCAGCAGAGCTTTTATCCATAATTATATTTCATCAATTCATGATAATATAAAAAGCAGACTTCGGTGCTGATCAGAAGTTCATTTTGCTTAATCTGCCAAAGGATCACCTGTGGATACGGACCCAAGTCTGGAAGCTCCTTCCCTGGTTTTTATTTGATCAATACATGGTTTTATTGAATCCTGGTCCCAAACCGTGTTAGCAGGGATTTCCATGACCTCAAATCCTGCTTTTTTCAGCAGTGCGATTTTCAGCAGAGTCGAACCATTCCTGGTTTTGAAATCACCACACACGTAATGAAACGGTCCCTGAATTTCAATAACCATGTTGTGATCTGGCAGTAGCAGGTCAACCGGAGGCAGTGAGTTCAGGCACTTTTCTTCTTCAATCTTCAAAGAGGGAATGCATGATTGGAGTTGATCGCGGAATTCGGCTTGAGGTTGTGACATGGTGCGCAGGTAATGGGGGACGATCGGACACGCTCTCCCAAGCCAACTTGCGGCCAGGGCAATGATGGATTGTTCATCTTCATTGTTTGGGGCGGTATTTTCCAGACGAGTAAACAGGTCATCCATGTACTTTTCAATCACGCTATTTTGATTGGCGTTGGAGATCAGGGACAACCTGGCACACCATACCATGACTCCCCATATAGACATCAATATGTCTTGCTGAGAGAGCTGAGGGGTTTCACTGATTCGGTAGACAAGAGATTCGAACGTAGCAGTCACCATGTTTAGCTCAAGGAGTTCACCCGGTTTCGCCGTGGCCCACAGAAGATTGGCGATTTCCTGTGGATTAAAATTGGCTTTCAGTGCATTCACGAAGGGCAACAGCGCGGTCATGGCCTCTTTAAACCTGGCTGTCTGCTCCTGCCCGTTGTCCGCCAGTTTCGCCGTGGCCCACAGCAGGTTGGCGATTTCCTGTGCGATAAAGTCAGCTTTCATTGCGTTCACGAGGGGCAATAGCACAGCCACGGCTTCGTTGAACTGCGCTGTCTGCTCCTGACCGTTGTCCACCAGTTTCGCTATGGCCCACAGCAGGTTGGCGATTTCCTGTGGTTTAAAGTTAGCTTTCTGTGCGATCACTTGGGGCAACAGCGCGGCTACAGCTTTGTAGAACTCTGGCGTCCACTCCTGTCCATTGTCCACCAGTTTCGCCATGGCCCACATCAAATTGGTGATATGCTGGGGAATAAATTGGTCTTTCTGTGCGTTCACGCAGGACAAAAGAGTGGCCACAGCCTCATTGAACTCTTGTGTCTTCTCCGGTCCGTTGTCCAACAGTTTCGCCAGGGCCCACAGCAGGTTGGCGACATGCTGAGGAATAAATTGGTCTTTCTGTGCCTTCACATAGGGCAACAGCGCAGTCATGGCTTCATTGAATTCGGGCACCCGCTCCTGCCCGTTGTCCGCCAGTTTCGCCATTGCCCACAGCAGGTTGGTGGTACCCTGTGGTTTAAAGTTAGCTTTCTGTACCTTCACATAGGGCAACAACGCGGTCACGGCTTCGTTGAGCTCGGGTGTCGGCTCCTGCCCGATGTCCGGCAGTTTCACCATAACCCAAAGCAGGTTTGCGATCCCCTGTGGTTTAAAGTTAGCTTTCTGTGCGTTCACGCAGGGCAACAACACGGCCACGGCTTCTTTGAATTCTGGTGTGCGCTTCAGGCCGTTGTCCACCAGTTTCACTATCGCCCACAGCAAGTTGGCGATGCCCTGGGGATTAAATTGGTCTTTCTGTGCGTTCACGTGGGGCAACAGCGCGTTCACGGCTTCATTGAACTCGGGCGTCCGTTTCTGGCCGTTGTCCGCCAGTTTCGCCATGGCCCACAGCAGGTTGGCGATGCGCTGGGCATTAAACTGGTCTTTCTGCGCATACACAAGAGGCAACAGCACGGCAACAGCCTCTTTGAGCCCTTGTGTTTGCCCTTGTCCGTTGTCTACCAGTTTCGCAATGGCCCAAAGCAGGTTGGTGATTTGCTGTAGGTTAAAGTCAGCTTTCTTTGCGTTCACCCGGTGCAACAGCGTGGCCACGGCCTCTTTGAGTCCTGGTATCCGCTCTTGCCCGTTGTCGACCAGTTTCGCCATGGACCACAACAGGTTGGTGATACCCTGTGGTTTAAAATTAGTTTTCAGTACGTTTACGTGGGGCAACAGCGCGGCAACGGCCACGTTGAAATCTGTTGTTTGCGCCTGCCTGTTGTCCACCAGTTTTGCCATGGCCCATAGCAGGTTGGCGATTCCCATGTCATCAATATCCCTGGCTTGAGGTTTTTGGTTGCACTTGAATGTTATTGCATCAAGTAGCGTTGACAACAAGTGAGCTTGAGTAAGTTTAATACGCTCATCCATGGGTTTATGATGGGTAAACACGCCCGATGAAGTAAACGAATGAAATGTTGTCGTCAGGCTTCGCCAATTCCAGCTTCGTGTTGCGGTAAAATTTTGCAGCAAACGTATCAGCTGGCTTTGTTCAGCTCGATTTAACGGTCTTTTAGCAGCTGACGTGTATTTTTTAATTGAATTGGCATATTGCCCGTGATGTCTCCCATCATAGCGATGACCGAAATAATCCGATTTACTCACCAGATCATCCATTATTTCCTGTTTGATGAGGTCATTAAAATCTTGCGCAGGGTTTACTGAACGATGCTGTAGAGAAGAACATGCGGCAGAAGAATGGTAAAACTCGTTACGCTCCGGGGTAGAGCGGGGGGCATTATCCCACTGTCTGACTGTGGCATGTATATATCGTCCAAGCCTTGAAGAAGCGGCATGGTCATCTGGTTGGTTGTGACCATTACCTGGTCTTGCGTATTTACCACTGATACCAGCAGAGATTTTATGCATATATATTTCATTAATTCATGAGAATATAAAAACAGACTGCTCTGCTGTTCAGAAGTTCATTTTATTGAAAATGTCTATCCTGGTCTTTATGTGATCAACACATAGTTTGATTAAATTCCGGTTCCAAAGCTGGTTAACCGGGATTTCAATGACCTCAAATCCTGCTTTTTGCAGCAGTGCGATTTTCAGCAGAGTCGAACCATTCCTGGTTGTGAAATCACCATTCACGTAATGAGTCGGTCCCTGAATTTCAATAACCATGTTGAGATCTGGCAGTAGCAGGTCAACCGGCGGTAATAGGTTAAGGCTCTTTTCTTGTACGATCTTCAAGGAGGGAATGTGTGATTGGAGCTGACCGCAGAAGTTGGTTTGAGGTGTTGACATGGTGGTCTGGTAATGGGGAACGACCGGACACTCTCTCCCAAGCCAACTTGCCGCCATGGCAATGATGGATAGATCCTCATCATTGTCTGGGGTGGCATTTTCCAGGCGAGTAAACAGGTCATCCATGTGCTGTTCAAGCACGTTATTTTTATTGGCAGTGGAGATCAGAGACAACCTGGCACAGCAAACCATTACTCCCCAGAGTGACATCAATATCGCTCGCTGAGAGAGTTGAGGGTTGTCGCTGATGCGGTAGACCAGCGATTCAAACATAGAGGAAACTGTGTTCAGGTTAATCAGTTCACCCAGTTTCGCCAGGGCCCACAGCAGATTGGCGATTTCCAGTGGTTTAAAGTTAGCTTTCTGTGCAATCGCGCTGGGCAACAGTGCGGCCACGGTCTCTATAAGATCTGGCGTCTGCTCCTGCCTGTTATCCACCAGTTTCACCATGGCCCACAGCAGGTTGGCAATACTCTGGGCATTAAACTGGTCTTTCTGTGCGTTCACGTGGGGCAGCAGCGCCGCCAGGGACTCGTTGAGCTCTGGTATCCACCCCTGCCCGCTGTCCACCAGTTTCGCCATGGCACACACCAGGATGGTGATTTCCGGTGGTTTAAAGTTAGCTTTCTGTCTGTTTACCAGGGGCAACAGCGCGGCCACAGCTTCTTTGAACGCTGGTGTCCACTCCTGCCCGTTGTCCACCAGTTTTACGATGGCCCACAGCAGGTTGGTGATTTCCTGTGGTTTAAAGTCAGCTTTCTGTGCAATTACGTGGAGCAACAGGGCAACCACTGGCTCTTTGAACTCTGGTGTCTGCTCCTGCCCGTTGTCCACCAGTTTTGCCATGGCCCACAGCAGGTTGGCGATATGCTGAGGAATAAATTGGTCTTTCAGTGCGTTCACGCGGGGAAACAGCGCGGCCACACCCTCGTTGAGTTCGGATGTTCGCTCCTGTCCATGCTCAACCAGTTTCGCCACGGCCCACAGCAGATTGACGATGCCTTGCGCATTAAATTGTTCTTTCTGTGCGTTCAAATGAGGCAACAGCGTGGCCACGGCGTCTTTAAGCCCTTGTGTTCGCTCCTGTCCGTTGTCCACCAGTTTCGCCATGGCCCACAGCAGGTTGCTGATTTGCTGTGGGGTAAGGTTGGCTTTCTGTGCGTTCACATGTGGCAATATTGTGGCTACAGCCTCTTTGAGCCCTGGTACCTGCTCTTGCCCGTTGTCCACCAGTTTCGCCATGGCCCACAGCAGGTTGGCGATACCCTGTGGTTTAAAGTTAGCTTTCTGAGCGTTTACGCAGGGCAACAGAGCGACCAGAGCCTCTTTCAGCCCCGGTATTTGCTCCTGCCTTTTCTCCACCAGTTTCGCCATGGCCCACAGTAGGTTGGCGATATCCTGCGGATTAAATTGGCTTTTCTGCGTGTTCACACAGGGCAACAGCGCGGACACGGCCTTGTTGAAAGCTGGTGTCTGCTCCTGGCTGTTGTCCACCAGTTTTGCAATGGCCCAGAGCAAGTTGGCGACTCCCCGCGGAAAAAAATGGTCTTTGTGTCTGTTCACGTTGGGCAACAGCGCAGCTATGGCCTCTTTCAGTCGAGGTGTCCGTTCCTGCCCGTTGTCCACCAGTTTCGCCATGGCCCACAGAAGGTTGGTGATTTCCTGCAGATTGAAGTTAGCTTTCTGTGCGTTCACCTGAGACAACACCGCGGCCACGGCCCTTTTGAGCTCTCGTGTTTGCTCCAGCTCGTTGTCCACCAGTTTTGCCATGGCCCACAGCAGATTGGCGATTTCCTGTCGTTTAAAGTTGGCTTTCTGTGCATTTACATTGGGCAACAGCGCAACCACGGCCTCTTTGAACTCTGGTGTCAGCCCCTGCTTGTTGTCCACAAGTTTTGCTATGGCCCACAGCAGGTTGGCGATATGTTGAGGAATAAATTGGTTTTTCTGAGCGTTCACGCGGGGCAGCAGGGCGGCCAGGGCCTTGTTGAGCTCTGGTATTCGCTCCAGTCCGTTGTCCACCAGTTTCGCCATGGCCCACAGAATGTTCGTAATATTCTGGCCGGTAAATTGGTTTTTCTGTGCGTTCAAACAGGGCAACAGCGAAGCAAGGGCCGCTTTGAACTCTGGTGTCTGCTCCTGCCCGTTGTCCACCAGTTTTGCCAGGGCCCAGAACAGGTTGGCAATATGCTGAGGAATAAATTGGTCTTTCTGTGCGCTCATCCAGGGTAACAGTGTGGCTACGGCCTCGTTGAACTCTGGTATCCAAGCCTGCCCGTTGCCCACCAGTTTCGCCATGGCCCACAACAGGTTGGCGATACCTCGGGCATCAATTTCCCTGGCTTGAGGCATTTGATTGCACTTGAATATTATGGCATCCAGTAGAGAGGACAATAAGGCCGTTTGAGTGAGCTGAACATGCTCATTCATTGGGTTATGAGGGGTAAAAACACCCGCTGAAGTCAATGAATGAATTGTTGTCGTCAGGCTTAGCCAATTCCAGCTGCGCGTTACGGTAAAATTTTGCAGCAAACGAATCAGCTGGCTTTGTTCCGCTGGATTTAACGGTCGTTTAGCAGCTGACGTGTATTTTTTAATTGAACTGGCATAGTAACCATGATCTCTCCCATCATAGCGATGGCCGAAGCGAGCCGATTTACTCACCAGACCAGCCATTATTTCCTGTTTGATAAGGGCATTAAAATCCTGGGCAGGGTTTACTGAACGGCTCTGTAGATATTGAGAAGAGCGTGCGCCAGAAGCACGGTAAAATTTATTACTCCCCGGTGTAGTGGGGCGGGGGTTATCCCACGGTCTGACTGCAGAATGTTTATATCGCCCACGCCTTGGAGAAGCGGCCTGGTCATCCGGGCGGTTATAACCATTATCTGATCTTGCGCATTTACCACTGATACCAGCAGAGCTTCTATCCATAATTATATTTCATTGATTCATGAAAATATAAACAACAGACTGCTGTTCTGTTCAGAAGTTCATTTTGTTGAAATGGCCTATGAACGTAAACGAGTGGGGAAACCATCTACTTGCAAATCATCCGAGAGAAACAGTTACAACCTGTATTTTGGTTTGTCTGTTTGCTCCTCTAAATATTCTCAGGCAGTTAAATAACTTTGATCTGAGAGTTGCCATCTTTTATCGGCAGTCATGTTAGCCCAATCTGTCTCCCTCGCTGTTAAGTGATACAGTGCCCTCTCCCTTGAGCGGGACGTCTACCCTGGTTCTTATTTGATCAATGTATGGTTTCATTAAATCCGGTTTCCAAATTGTGTTAGCCGGGATTTCAATAACCTCAAATCCTGCCTTTTGCAGCAGTGCGATTTTCAGCATAGTCGCACTATTTCTGGTTTTGAAATCATCACTCACGTAATGAAACTGTCCCTGAACTTCAATAACGATGTTGTGATCCGGCAGAATCAGGTCAACCGGCGGTAAAGAGTTCAGACTCTTTTCTTCTTCAATCTTCAAAGAGGGAATGCATGATTGGAGTTGATCGCGGAAGTCGGTTTGAGGTTTTGACATGGTTGTCTGGTAATGAGGGGTGACCGGACACGCTCTCCCAAGCCAACTTGCGGCCATGGCAATGATGGATAGATCCTCTTCATCGTCTGTGGGTGTATTTTCCAGGCGAGTAAACAGGTGATCCATGTGCTGTTCAAGCACGTTATTTTTATAGGTATTGGAGGTCAGATACAACCGGGCACAGCAGACCATTACACCCCAGAGAGACATCGATATCTCTTGCTGTGAGAACTGAGGGTTGTCACTGAGTCGGCGGACAAGCGATTCGAACGTAGAGGTAAGCACGTTCAGCTCAACGAGATTACCCAGTTTCGCCATGGCCATCAGCAGGTTGGCAATACCTTGTGGTTTAAAGTTAGCCTGCTGTGCGCTCACGCGGGGCAACAGCACGGCTACCGCCTCTTTGAGCCCTGATGTCTGTTCCTGCCCGTTGTCCACCAGTTTCGCCATGGCCCACAGCAGGTTGGCGATACCCTGAGGAATAAATTGGTCTTTATGTGCGTTTACCTGCGGCAATAGCGTGGCAATGGCCCCGTTGAGCGCTGGTGTCCGCTCCTGCCCGTTGTCTACCAGTTTCGCCATGGCCCACAGCAGGTTGGCGATTTCCTGTGCTTTGAAGTTAGCTTTCTGAGCGCTCACATGGGGCAATAACGTGGCCACAGTCTTGTTGAACTCTGGAGTTCGCCTCTGTCCGCTGTCCGTCAGTTTTGCCATGACCCAAAACAGGTTGGCGATTTCCTGTGGTTTAAAGTCAGCTTTCTGTGTGTTCACCCGGTGCAACAGCGCGGCCACGGCCTCGTCAAACTCTGGTGTCCGCTTCTGGCCTTTGTCCACCAGTTTCGCCATGGCCCAGAGCAGGTTGGCGATATGTTGAGGAATAAATTGGTCTTTCAGTGTCTTCACGGGGAGCAACAGCGCGGCTACGGCCTCGTTCAGCTTTGGTGTCCGGTTTTGTCCACTGTCCACCAGTTTCGCCATGGCCCAGAGCAGGTTGGCGATATGTTGAGGAATAAATTGGTCTTTCAGTGTCTTCACGGGGAGCAACAACGCGGCTACGGCCTTGTTCAGCTTTGGTGTCCGGTCTTGTCCACTGTCCACCAGTTTCGCCATGGCCCAGAGCAGGTTGGCGATACCCTGTGGTTTGAAATTAGCTTTTTGTACGATCACGCAGGTCAACAGCGCAGCCAGGGTTTTGTTGAACTCTGGTGTCTGCTCGTGCCCGTTGTCCGCCAGTTTCGCCATGGCCCATAGCAGGTTGGTGGTTTGCTGAGGTATAAATTGATCTTTCTGTACTTTCACGCAGGGCAAAAGCGCGGCCACAGCCTGGTTGAGTTCTGGTGTCTGCTCCTGCCCGTTGTCCACCAGTTTTGCCATGGCCCACAGCAGGTTGGAGATTCCCTGGGCATTAAATTGGTCGGTCTGTGCGTTCACGTTGGGCAACAGCGTGGCCACAGCTTTTTTAAGCCCCGGTGTCTGCTCCTGTCCGTTGTCCACCAGTTTCGCCACGGCCCACAGCAGGTTGACGATTTGCTGTGGTATAAATTGGTCTTTCCTTGCGTTCACGTAAGGCAGCAGACCGACCACAGTCTTGTTGAACTCTGGCATCTGCTCCTGCAGGTTGTCCACCAGTTTCGCCATGGCCCACAACAGGATGGTGAAATGTTGAGGTATAAATTGATCTTTCTTTGCGTTCACGTGGGGCAGCAGCGCGGCCACAGCTTTTTTAAGCCCCGGTGTCTGCTCCTGCCCGTTTTCCACCAGTTTCGCCACGGCCCACAGCAAGTTGGCGATTCCCTGGTCATTAAATTGGTTTTTATGTGCGTTCACGTGGGGCAGCAGTGCGGCCACAGCCTTTTTAAGCCCCGGTGTCTGTTCATGTCCGTTATCCACCAGTTTCGCCATGGCCCATAGCAGGCTGGCGATATGCTGAGGATCAAATTGGTCTTTCTTTGGGTTCACTTGAGGCAACAGCGCGGCCACGGCCTCATTGAACTCGGGTGTCCGCTCCTGCCCGTTGTCCACCAGTTTCGCCATGGCCCACAGCAGGTTGGCGATTTCCTGTGGATTGAAGTCAGCTTTCTGTGTGTTCACGTGGGGCAACAACGCGGCCAGGGTCCGTTTGAGCTCGGGTGTCCGTTTCTGCCCGTTGTCCACCAGTTTCGCCATGGCCCACAGCAGGTTGGCGATTTCCTGTGGATTGAAGTCAGCTTTCTGTGTGTTCACGGTGGGCAACAACGCGGCTACGGTCGCTTCGATCTCTGGTGTCTGCTCATGTCTTTTGTCCACCAGTTTCGCCATGGCCCACAGCAGGTTGGCGATACCCTGGGCATTAAATTGCTTTCTCTGTGCGATTACATGGGGTAACAGTGCGGCCATGGCCTCTTGGAACTCTGGTGTCCACTCCGGCCCGTTGTCCACCAGTTTCGCCATGGCCCACAGCAGGTTAGCGATTCCCTGGGAATCTATATCCCTGACTTCGGGTTTTTGGTTGCACTTGAATATGATTGCATCCAGTAGCGTGGACAATAAGGTCGTTTGAGTGAGCTGAACACGCCTATCCACGGGGCTATGAGGGGTAAATACACCCGCTGAAGTAAATGAATGAAGTGTTGTCGTCAGACTTCGCCAATGCCAACGTCGTGTTGCGGTAAATGTTTGCAGAAAATTTATTAACTGGCTTTGTTCAGCCCGATTTAACGGCCTTTTAGAAACTGACGTGTATTTTTTAATTGAATTGGCATATTGGCTGTGAGGTCTCCCATTATAGCGATCACCGAAACGATTCGATTTACTCACCAGACCAGCCATTATTTCGTGGTTGATTAGGGCATTAAAATTCTGAGCAGGGTTTACTGAACGGTGCAGTAGATAATGAGAAGAAGATGCGCCAGCAGAATGATAACATTCATTACGCCCGGGGGTAGTGCGGGTGGAATTATGCCATTGTTTGACGGTGGCATGTCTATACCGCCCGGACCTTGAAGAAGTGGTACAGTTTTCCGGTTGGTTATAATCATTACCCGGCCCTGCGTATTGACCACTGATGCCAGCAGAGGTTCTATACATAATTATATTTCATCAATTCATGAAAATATAAAAAGCAGACTGCTGTTCTGTTCAGAAGTTCATTTTACTGAAATATCTATAAAAGCGTGTTTGAGTAATGCAGAGTCCGACCATCAGCCGAGTGTGTCTTGGTGGCTGTCCAGATTCACCGGGAAGCTTCTGAACCATCCGTATCGTGGCGATAGACATGCCAGCAATTTAGCTCCAGGTTATGTTTTGCGACCTCATATTTGATGTTATCGAAGGATTTAATCCTCTCGTTCAGTGTCATGCTTTTAAGAGAACAATTGAAGATATAATCCGGCGTGTATTGCCAAGGTACTAAACCAATTTCCTGTTGACGATATTCTGTATTTATGGAGGTCAAAGATAGATAATGATCCCGCTGTGCAGGAAGTTTTGCCAGCAACTGGTTTAACCGGTAGATATCAGCGTTTTCTGCGTTCATTTCTGCGGCTTTTGCCTGGCGAAGGGGTTGTGTCTCAAGCTCCTCCAGCGTAGAGCTCTGCGCGAGCGCGTGGTAATGTTTGGTGTACACCAGCTCCGGGGGAATATATTGCTGGGGTGAGGATACGTCCGGGTCTTCGGTGATCAGGACAAAACAACCAGGGTTGTTTTTTATGAGTGTGGTGAGATAAAACTCAGTTTGCCCCTGGGCAATCTCTTTGCAAAGTTGCATTTCTTCCGAAGGCAAGCCGGTAAAAGCGTGTATCGCGGTAAATAAAGTGGTTGCAGGATTAGCGCCAGCAATTTCCTGAGCCGGAATTATGTTAATGGGCTGTGGATCGTTACAAAAAGTTCCATCGCAATTAGCGTAAGCATTTTTGATATCTACAGGAACTACTTTGATCCGGGGGTACAGCTCTTTGAGATAGTTTTGCATTAACAGGGATATTGCTCCGAAACCACAGCCAATATCAACAATGTATTCGATGTCGCTGTTTTTGCTTAAAAAATCAACCAGGAAGCTGAAGTTATGGAATTCTATATGGCTTTTGTATTCCTCTAGAGCCCAATCAACAAATGCTTGCGAAGCATCCAGTGTCATCAGTTGCTGGTTGCCAATCCGGACAGTTTTCGGTTGAGCCGTATCCGATACATTGGCATAGCTCACACAACAATTGCGCCGGGGATTATTATCCATGTGGGCTGCTACCCAGTAAATTTCAGGTGACGACGCAGAATGAGGGTTCAAGCCAGTAATGGTTCGGTTGGAAAGACTGGCGGGATGTTGTTCCTGAATTCCATCGCCGTCGGTTGTCAATTGTGGGGCGATGTTAAGTTTTTGCCCGACATGATCAGGTTGGTCAGGGAGAGTTTCTCTGGTAAATCCCTGTTGTGTCGTCGGAGCCTGTAAATTATCAGTGACCATACTTCTAATCATTACATTTCTCCTTGTTGATGAGTCATCAATAAGATCAAACAGTTTATTCAGCTTGAGCCTGTGCTTACTTATTAAGATCGAAGTACTGGTCATTAGTTCAATCCATCTACTTGAAAATCATTCGGAGCGAGACAAACAGTGTCTACCTGTATTCTGGTTTGTCTGTTTGCTCTTCTGAATGTTGTTTGACGATTGAGTAACGATTCTATTTGGTCAACTACTTACCTCTGTAACAAGATGTTGACCCTGGTCTTTATTTGATCAATACAGGGCTTTAATAAATCCCGGTTACAAAGCGTGTTAGTCGGAACTTCAATGACTTCAAATCCTGCTTTTTTCAGCAGTGCAATTTTAAGCAGAGTCGAACCCTTCCTGGTTTTGAAATCACTACTCACGTAATGAGTCGGTCCCTGAATTTCAATAACAATGTTGTGATCTGGCAGTAGCAGGTCAACCGGCGATAATGAGTTCAGGCTCTTTTCCTCTTCAATCTTCAAAGATGGCATGCATAATTGGAGTTGATTGCGAAAGTCGGCTTGAGGTTTTGAAATATTTGTCCGGTAATGGGGGACGACCGGGCAGGCTTTACCAAGCCAGCTTGCGGCCATGGCAATGATGCGTTGATCCTCTTCATTGTCCGGGGATGTATTTTTCAGGCGAGAAAAAAGTTCATCCATGTGTTTTTCAAGCACGTTATTTTTATTGGTATTGGAGTCTAGAGACAACCTCGCACAGCACACCATTACTCCCCAGAGAGACATCAATATCTCTTGTTGAGAAAACTGAGGGTTTTCACTGATTCGGTAGACAAGCGATTCGAACATAAATGTAACCACGTTCAGTTCAACGAACTCACCCAGGCTCGCCATGGCCCACAACAGGTTGGCGATACCCTGGGTATTAAATTGGTCTTTCTGTGCGTTCACATGGGGTAACAGCGCGGCCACGGCCTCTTTCATCTCTGGTGTCTGCTCCTGCCCGCTGTCCATCAGTTTCACCATGGCCCACAGCATGTTGGTGATACCCTGGGTACTAAACTGGCCTTTCTGTGCGTTCACGTGGGGCAACAGCGCGGCCACGGCCTCTTTGAACTCTGGTGTCCACTCCTGCCCGTTGTCCACCAGTTTCGCAATGGCCCACAACAGGTTGGCAATATGCTGGGCATTAAATTGGCCTTTCTGTGCGTTCACGAGGGGCAACAGCGCAACCACGGCCTCTTTGAACGCTGGTGTCTGCTTCTGCCTGTTGTTCACCAGTTTCGCCATGGCCCACAGCAGGATAGTGATTTGCTGAGGAAAAAATTGGTATTTCTGTGCTTTCACGTGGGGTAACAGGGCGGCCACTGCCTTTTTGAACGCTGATGTCTGCTCCTGTCCGTTGTCCACCAGTTTTGCCATGGCCCACAGCAGGTTGGCGACTTCCAGTGGTTTAAAGTTAGCTTTCTGTGCCAGCACGTGGGGCAACAGCGCGACCAGAGTCTCTCTGAACTCGGGTGTCTGCTCCTGCCCGTTGTCCGTCACTTTCGCCATGGCCCACAGCAGGTTGGCGATACTATGGGCATTAAATTGGTTTTTCTGTGCTTTCACGTGGGGCAACAACGCGGCCACAGCCTCGTTGAGTCCGGGTGCCCGTTCCTGCCCGTTGCCCACCAGCTTCGCCATGGCCCACAGCAGGTGGGTGATTTCCTGTGGTTTAAAGTCAGCTTTCTGTGCGATTACATGGGGCAACAGCGCGGCCACGGCCTCTTTGAGTTCTGGTGTCTGCTGCTGCCCGTTGTCCACCAGTTTCGCCATGGCCCACAACAGGTTGGCGATTTCCTGTGGTTTAAAGTCAGCTTTCTCCATGTTCACGTGGGATAACAGCGCGGTCACGGCCTCGTTGAGCTCGGGTGTCTGCTCCTGTCCGTTGTTTACCAGTTTCGCCATGGCCCACAGCAGGTTGGCGATTTCCTGTGGTTTAAAGTTAGCTTTCGGTGCGCTCACGTGGGGTAACAGCACAGCCACAGCCTCTTTGAACTCTGGTGTCTGCTTCTGCCCGTTATCCACCAGTTT
This sequence comes from Endozoicomonas sp. ALE010, assembly GCF_049310165.1. Lineage (NCBI taxonomy): Bacteria > Pseudomonadati > Pseudomonadota > Gammaproteobacteria > Oceanospirillales > Endozoicomonadaceae > Endozoicomonas > Endozoicomonas sp. ALE010. Next base: position 48,282 of record NZ_JBLYNV010000001.1, read on the forward strand.
CGCTGTGGCCCACAGCAGGTTGGCGATTCCCTGAGGAAGAAATTGGTCTTTCTGTGCTTTAACGTGGGGCAACAGCGCGGCCACCGCTTCTATAAGCTCTGGTGTCCACTCCCCGTTGTGCACCAGTTTCGCTGTGGCCCACAGCAGATTGACGATTTCCTGTGGTTTAAAGTTAGCTTCCTGTATGTTCCCGTGGGACAACAGTGCGGCCACGGCCTCTTTGAGCCCTGGTGTCTGCTCTGGCTTGTTGTACAGTAGTTTCGCCATAGCCCACACCAGGTTGGCGATTTCCTGTGGTTTAAAGTTAGCTTTCTGTGCGTTCACATGGGGCAACAGCGCGGCCACGGCCCCGTTGAACTCTGGCGTCCACTGTTGCCCACTGCCCACCAGTTTTGCCATTGCCCACAGCAGGTTGGTGATTTCCTGTGGTATAAAGTGAGCTTTCTCCGCGTGTAAGTGGGGCAACAGCGCAACCACGGCCTCTTTGAGTTCTGGTGTTAGCTCCTGCCCGTTGGCCACCAGTTTTGCCATGGCCCAGAGCATGTTGGTGATTTCCTGGGCTTCAATATCCCCGGCTTGAAGTTTTTTGCTGCACTTGAATATTATTGCATCAAGTATCGTTGATAATAAGGCTGCTTGAGTAAGCTTGACACGCTCATCCATGGGTTGATGAGGGGTAAAAACACCCGCTGAAGTCAATGAATGAAGTGTTGTCGTCAGGCTTCGCCAATTCCAACTCCGTGTTGCGGTAAAATTTTGCAGCAGATGAATCAGCTGGCTTTGTTCAGCCTGATTTAACGGTCTTTTAGCAGCTAACGAGTATTTTTTAATTAAACTGGCATATTTCCCGTGATGTCTCCCATCATAGCGGTGACCGAAACGATTCGATTTACTCAGCAGATCATCCATTATTTCCTGTTTAATCAGGGCATTGAATTCTTGAGCAGGGTTTACTGAGCGGCATAGTAGATAATGAGAAGGACATGCGCCAGAAGAATTATAAAATTGATCACGACCGGAGGGCGTGCGGGGAGGATTATCCCATTGTCTGACTGTGGCATGTCTATATCGCCCGGGCCTTGAAGAAGCGGCATGGTTTTCCGGTTGGCTGTAATCATTACCTGGTCTTGCGTATTGACCACTGATGCCAGCAGAGGGTCTATGCATAATTATATTTCATCAATTCATGAAAATATAAAAGGCTGACTGCTGTGCTGTTCAGAAGTTCATTTTCCTGGAATGTGAACACGGTTCTGGAGTCATGATGCAAGGGAAGTGGTTAGTGCCTTTTTTTTCTTTTCCTTTTTCTTTTTTTTGGTTTGTCTGTGTGCTTTTCTGAATTTTCTTCGACGGTTAAATAACAGTGATCCGGGGATGGCTGCCCTTTATCGGCGGTAACGTTTGTCTCATCTGCCCATCCGCTGTTAAGTGATACACAGCCATGACCCTGTGGCGGGGTGTCCACCCTGGCCTTTATTTGGTTAATGCATAGTTTTATTGAATTCAGGCTGCTGAGCTGGTTAACCGGGATTTCAATGACCTCAAATCCTGATTTTTTCAGCAGTGCAATTTTAAGCAGAGTCGAACCATTCCTGATTTTAAAATCATTACTCAGGTAATGATACGGTCCCTGAATTTCAATCACCATGTTGTGATCTGGCAGCAGCAGGTCAACGGGAGGCAATGAGTTCAGACACTTTTCTTCTTCAATCTTCAAAGAGGGCATGCATGATTGGAGTTGATCGCGGAAGTCGGCTTGGTGTTTTGAAATGGTTGTCTGGTAATGGGGGATGATCGGACTCGCTCTCCCAAGCCAACTGGCGGCCATGGCCATGATGCGTTGATCCTTTTCATTGTCCGGGGATGTATTTTCCAGGCGAGTAAACAGGTCAACCATGTGCTTTTCAAGCATGTTACTTTTATTAGCATTGGAGTCCAGGGACAGCCTGGCACAGCATACCATTACGCCCCAGAGAGACATAAATATATCTTGCTGAGAGAGCTGAAGGTTGTCACTTAATCGGCAGACCAGCGATTCGAACGTAGAGGTAACCACGTGTAGCTCAACGAGTTCACCCAGTTTCGCCATGGCCCACAGAATGTTGGCGATATGCTGAGGATTAAATTGGTGTTTCTGTGGGGGCACGTGGGGCAACACTACGAACATAGCTTCTCTAAGCTCTGGCAACCACTCTCCGTTGTCCACCAGTTTTGCCATGGCCCAAATCATGTTGGCGATATCCTGGGTATTAAACTGGTTTTTCGGTGCGTTCACGTGGTGCAAAAGCGCGGCCACGGCCTCTTTGAGTTCTGGTGTCCACTCCTGCCCGTTGTCCACCAGTTTTGCCATGGCCCACAACAGGTTGGCAATATGCTGAGGAATAAATTGGTCTTTCTGTTTGTTCACGTGGGGTAGCAGTTCGGCCACGGTCTCCATGAGCCCTTGTGTTCGTTCCATTCCGTTGTCCACCAGTTTCGCCATGGCCCACAGCAGGTTGACATTGCCCTGAGCTTTAAATTGGTCCTTCTGTGCGTTCACGTGGGGCAACAGTGCGGCCACGGTCTCTTTGAACTCTGGTGTCTGCTCCTGCCCGTAGTCCACCAGTTTCGCCATGGCCCACAGCAGGTTGGCGATTTCCTGTGGTTTAAAGTTAGCTTTCTGTGCGTTCACGCGGGGCAACAGCGCAGCCACGGCCCCATGTAGCTCGCGTGTCCGCTCCTGCCCGTAGTCCACCAGTTTCGCCATGGCCCATAGCAGGTTGGTGATTTCCTGGGGGTTAAAGTTAGCTGTCAGTACGTTCACTTGGGGCAACAGCACAGTCACGGCCTTTATGAGCCCTGGTGTTTGCTCCTGCACGTTGTCCATCAGTTTCGCCATGGCCCACAGCACATTGGCGATTCCCTGGGCATTAAATTGGTTTTTCTGCGTGCTCACTTGGGGAAACAGCGCGGCCACAGCCTTTTTAAGCCCTGGTGTTTTTTCCTGCCCGTTGTCCACCAGTTTCGCCATGGTCCAAAGCAGGCTGGCAATATCATTGGCATTAAATTGAACTTTCTGTGTAATCACGTGGGGCAACAGCGCGGCCACGGCCTCGTTGAGCCCTGGTGTTCGCTCCTGTCCGTTGTCAACCAGTTTCGCCATGGCCCATAACAGGTTGGCGATTCCCTGAGTAGTAAGTTGGTCTTTCTGTTCGTGCACAAGGGGCAATAACGTGGCCACGGCCTTGTTGAGCCCCGGTGTTCGCTCCTGCCCGTGGTCTACAAGTTTCGCCATGGCCCACAGCAGGTTGACAATGTCCTGAGCTTTCAATCGGTCCTTCAGTGCGTTCACGTGGGGCAACAGCGCGGCCACGGCCTCTTTGAACTCTGGTGTCTGCTCCTGCCCGTAGTCCAGCAGTTTCGCCATGGCCCACAGCAGGATGGCAATGCCCTGAGGAATAAATTGGTCTTTCTTTGCATTCACATGTGGCAACAGCGCGGCCACGGCCTCTTTGAGCCCTGGTGTGTGCTCCTGCCCGTTGTCCACCAGTTTTGCTATTGCCCACAGCTGGTTGGAGATTCCCCGGGCATCAATGTCCCGGGCTTGAGGTTGTTGGTTGCACTTGAATATGATTGCATCAAGTAGCGTTGACAATAAGGCAACCTGAGTGTGCCTGACACGCTCATCCACGGGTTTATAAGGGGTAAAAACACCCGCTGAAGTCAATGCATGAAGTGTGGTCGTAAGGCTTCGCCAGCCCCAACGCCGTGTTACGGTAAAATTTTGCAGAAAATGCATCAGCTGGCTTTGTTCCGCTCGATTCAACCGTCTTTGGGCAGCTGATGTGTATCGTTTAATTGAATTGGCATACAGACCGTGATTTCTCCCATCATAGCGATGACCGAAATGATCCGATTTACTCAGCAAACCATCCATTATTTCCTGTTTGATGAGAGCACTGAAATCTTGAACAGGGTTTACTGAACGGCTCTGTAGATATTGAGAAGTGTGTGCGCCAGAAGAATGGTGAAATTCATTGCGCCCCTGGGTAGTGCGTGGGGGATTATTCCATTGTTTGACTGTGGCATGTTTATATCGCCCATGCCTTGAAGATCTGGGATGGTTATCCGGATGGTTGTAATTTTTATCGGATCTTGCGTATTGACCACTGATACCAGCAGAGGTTCTATGCATAATTATATTTCATCAATTCATGAAAATATAAAAAACAGACTGCTGTTCTGTTCAGAAGTTCATTTTGCCGGAATGTGTACACGGTTCCGGAGTCATGATGAAAGGGAAGTGGTTAGTGCCTTTTTTTTCTTTTCCTTTTCTGTTTTTTGGTTTGTCTGTTTGCTTTTCTTAATTTTCTTCAACGGCTAAGTAACAATGACTTGAAGATTGCCACTTTTTATCGGCGGTAACGTTTGTCTCCTCTACCGATCCGATGTCAGGTGATGCACAGCCATGCCCTGGGGCGGGATGTCCAACCTGGTCTTTATTTGATCAATGCATAGTTTCATTGAATTCTGGCTACAAAGCTGGTTAGCCGGGATTTCAATGACCTCAAATCCTGATCTTTGCAGCAGTGCTATTTTAAGCAAAGTCGAACCATTCCTGATTTTAAAATCATTACTTACGTAATGAGACGGCCCCTGAATTTCAACAACCATGTTGTGTTCTGACAGTAGCAGGTCAACGGGAGGCAATGAGTTCAGGCTTTTTTCTTGTTCAATCTTCAAAGAGGGCATGCATGATTGGAGTTGATCGCAAAAGTCGGCTTGAGGTTTTGAAATGGTTGTCTGGTAATAGGGAACGATCGGACACGCTCTCCCAAGCCAACTGGCGGCCATGGCAATGCATGGCAATGATGCGTTGATCCTTTTCATTGTCCGGGGATGTATTTTCCAGGCGAGTAAACAGGTCATCCATGTGCTTTTCAAGCACGTTATTTTTATTGGCATTGGGGGCCAGAGACAATCTGGCACAACATACCATTACTCCCCAGAGAGACATCAATATAAATTGTTGAGAGAGCTGAGGGTTGTCACTGAATCGGCAGAGCAACGATTCGAACGTAGAGGTAACCACGTGCAGCTCAACGAGTTCCCCCAGCTTCGCCATGGCCCACAGCAGGTTGGCGACTTGCTGAGGATCAAATTGGGCTTTCTGTGGGTTCACGTAGGGCAGCAGCGTGGCCACGGCTTCTTTAAGACCTGGTGTCCACTTTCCGTTTTCCACCAGTTTCGCCATGGCCCACAGCAGTTTGGCAATTGCCTGTGGTGTAAAGTTGGCTTTATTTGCGTACACGTGGGGCAACAGCGCGGCTACAGCTTTTTTAAGTCCTGGTGTCTGTTGCAGGCCCTTGTCCACCAGTTTCGCCATGGCCCACAGCAGGTTGGCGGTTTGCTGAGGAATAAAGTGGTCTTTCTGTGCATTCATGTGAGGCAACAGCACGGCCACGGCCTCTTTGAGTTCTGGTGTTTGCTCCTGCCTGTTGTCCACCAGTTTCGCCATGGCCCACAGCAGGTTGGCGATTCCCTGGGCACCAATATTCCTGGCTTCAGGTTTTTGGTTGCACTTGAATATTATTGTATCCAGTAGCATTGACAATAAGACAGCTTGAGTATGCTTAACACGCTCATCCATGGGTCTATGAGGGGTAAAAACACCCGCTGAAGTCAATGCATGAAGTGTTGTTGACAGGCTTCGCCAACTCCAACTCCGTGTTACTGTAAAATTTTGCAGCAAACGTATCAGCTGGGTTTGTTCCGCTTGATTTAACGGTCTTTTAGCAGCTGACGTGTATTTTTTAATTGAATTGGCATACAGACCGTGATTTCTCCCATCATAGCGATGACCGAAGCGATACGATTTATTCACCAGATCATCCATTATTTCCTGTTTAATGGGGGCGTTAAAATCTTGAGCAGGGTTTACTGAACGGCTCTGTAGATGTTGAGAAGGGCATACGCCAGAAGAACGGTAAAATTCCTTACGCCCCGGGGTAGTGCGGGGGGGATTATCCCACTTTCTGACTATATTCTGTCTATATTGTACGCGCCTTGAAGAAGTAGCATGGCCATCCGGCTGGTTGTAATCTTTATCGGATCTTGCGTATTTACCACTGATCCCAGCAGAGGTTCTGTGCATAATTATATTTCATTAATTCATGAAAATATAAACTACAGACTGCTGTTTTGTTCAGAAGTTCATTTTGTCGGAATGTGAACACGGTTCTTGAGTCATGATGAAAGGGAAGTGGTTAGTGCCTTTTTTTTCTTTTCCTTTTTCTGTTTTTTGGTTTGTCTGTTTGCCTTTCTGAATTTTCTTCAACGGCTAAGTAACAATGACCTGAAGATTGCCACTTTTTATCGGCGGTAACGTTTGTCTCCTCTATCGATCCGATGTCAGGTAATACACAGCCATGACCCTGTGGCGGTATGTCCACCCTGGCCTTTATTTGATCAATGCATTGTTTCATTGAATTCTGTCTCCAAAGCTGGTTAGCCGGGATTTCAATGACCTCAAATGCTGATTTTTTCAGCAGTGCTATTTTAAGCAGAGTTGAACCATTCCTGATTTTGAAATCATTACTTACGTAATGAGACGGTCCCTGAATTTCAATCACCATGTTGTGATCTGGCAGTAGCAGGTCAACGGGAGGCAATGAGTTCAGGCTCTTTTCCTGTTCAATCTTCAAAGAGGGCATGCGTGATTGGAGTTGATTGCGTAAGTTGGCTTGAGGTTTTGAAATAGTTGTCCGGTAATGGGGGATGATCGGACACGCTCTCCCCAACCAAATGGCAGCCATGGTAATGATTTGTTGATTCTTTTGATTGTCCGGGGATGTATTTTCCAGGCGAGTGGACAGGTCATCCATGTGCTTTTCAAGCACGTTATTTTTAATGGCATTGGGGGCCAGAGACAACCTGGCACAACATACCATTACTCCCCAGAGAGACATCACTATATCTTGCTGAGAGAGCTGAGGGTTGTCGCTGAATCGGCAGAGCAACGATTCGAATGTAGAGGTAACCACGTGCAGCTCAACGAGTTCACCCAGCTTCGCCATGGCCCACAGCAGGTTGGCGATTTGCTGAGGATCAAATTGAGCTTTCTGTGGGTTTACGCAGGGCAGCAGCGCGGCCACAGCTTCTTTAAGCCCTGGTGTCCACTCTCCGTTTTCCACCAGTTTTGCCATGGCCCACAGCAGGTTGGTGATTGCCTTTGGTGTAAAGTTGGCTGTATGTGCGTGCACGTGTGGTAACAGCGTGGCCACAGCTTTTTTAAGCCCTGATGTCTGTTGCTGGTCGTTGTCCACCAGTTTTGCCATGGCCCACAGCAGGTTGGCGATTTGCTGAGGATTAAATTGGTCATTCATTGCGTTCACGTGGGGCAACAGGCGGGCCACGGCCTCGATGAACTTTGGTGTCGGCTCCAGGCCGTTGTCCACCAGTTTCGCCATGGCCCACAGCAGGTTGGAGATATGCTGAGGAATAAATTGGTCTCTCAGTAGTTTTACGAGGGGTAACAGCGTGGCCATGGCCTCGTTGAGCCCTGATGCCTGCTCCTGTCCGTTGTCCACCAGTTTCGCTATGGCCCAGAGCAGGTTGGTAATATCCTGGGCATTGAATTGGTTTTTCTGTGCCTTCACGTGAGGCAACAGTGCGGCCACAGCTGTTTTAAGCCCTGGTGTCTGTTCCCGGCCGTTGTCCACCAGTTTCGCCATGGCCCACAGCAGGTTGGTGATTCCCTGGGCATTAAATTGGTCTGCCTGTGCGTTCACGTGGGGCAACAGTACGGCCACAGCTGTTTTAAGCCCTGGTGTCTGTTCCTGCCCGTTGTCCACCAGTTTCGCCATGGCCCACAACAGGTTGGCAATTTGCTGAGGAGTAAATTGGTCTCTGGTTGCGTTCACGTGGGACAACAGCTGGGCCACAGCCACGTTGAACTCTGGTGTCTGCTCCTGCCCGTTGTCCACCAGTTTCGCCATGGCCCACAACAGGATGGCGATATGCTGAGGAATAAACTGGTATTTCTGTGCGTTCACGTGGTGTAACAGGGCTCCCAGGGTCCCTTTGATCTCTGGTGTCCGTTCCTGCCCGTTGTCCACCAGTTTCGCCATGGCCCACAGCAGGTTGGAGATTCCCTGGGCATTAAATTGCTCTGTCTGTGCGTTCACGCGGGGCAACAGCGCGGCCACGGCCTGTTTGAGTTCTGGTGTCTGCTCCTGCCAGTTGTCCACCAGTTTCGCCATGGCCCACAGCAGGTTGACGATTTGCTTAGGTATAAATTGGTCTTTCCTTGCGTTCACATAAGGTAGCAGTCCGACCACAGTACTGTTGAATTCTGGCAACTGCTCCTGCCCGTTGTCCACCAGTTTAGCCATGGCCCACATCAGGATGGTGATATGTTGAGGTATAAATTGGTCTTTCTTTGCGTTCACGTGGGGTAACAGCGTGGCCACGGCCTCTATGAGCCCCGGTGTCTGCTCCTGCCCGTTGTCCACCAGTTTCGCCACGGCCCACAGCAAGTTGGCGATTCCCTGGGCATTAAATTGGTTTTTATGTGCGTTCACGTGGGGCAACAGCGCGGCCACAGCCTTTTTAAGCCCCGCTGTCTGTTCATGTCCGTTATCCACCAGTTTTGCCATGGCCCACAGCAGGCTGGCGATATGCTGAGAATCAAATTGGTCTTTCTGTGGGTTCACGTGGGGCAACAGTGCGGCCACGGCCTCATTGAACTCGGGTGTCAGCTTCTGCCCGTTGTCCACCAGTTTTGCCATGGCCCACAGCAGGTTGGCAATACCCTGTGGTTTAAAGTCAGTTTTCTGTGCGCTCACGCGGGGCAATAGCGCTGCTACGGCCTCGCTGAGATCTGTTGTCTGCTCCAGCCCGTTGTCCACCAGTTTCGCCATGGCCCATAGCAGGTTGATGATTCCCAGGGTATGAAGTTGGTCTTTCTGTTCGCGTACGATGGGCAACAACGCGGCCACAGCCTTTTTAAGCCCCGGTGTCTGTTCATGCCCGTTATCCACCAGTTTCGCCATGGCCCACAGCAGGTTGGCGATTCCCTGTGGATTAAAATTAGCTTTCTGTGCATTTACGTCGGGTAACAGCGCAGCCACGGCCTCTTTGAGCCCAGGTGTCTGCTCCTGGCCGTTGTCCACCAGTTTGGCCAAGGCCCACAGCACGTTGGCGATTCCCTGTGTTATAAAGTTAGATTTTTGTGCGCTTACGTGGGGTAACAGCGCAGTCACGGCCTCTTTGAGCCCTGGTGTCTGCTCGTGTCCGTTGTCCGCCAGTTTTGCCATGGCCCACAGCTGGTTGGCGATTCCCCAGGCATCAATATTACTGTCTTTTAGTCTTTGGTTGCCGTTAAATATTATTGCATCCAGTAGCGTTGACAATAAGGTAGCTTGAGTATGCTTAACACCCTCATCCATGGGGCTATGAGGGGTAAAAACACCCGCTGAAGTAAATGCATGAAGTGTTGTTGTCAGGCTTCGCCAATTCCAGCTCCGTGCTGCGGTAAAATTTTCCAGAAAACCTATCAGCTGGCTTTGTTCCGCCTGGTTTAACGGTCTTTTAGCAGCTGACGTGTATTGTTTGACTGAATTGGCATATAGACCGTGATTTCTCCCATCATAGCGATGACCGAAACGAGCCGATCTACTCAGCAAACCATCCATTATTTCCTGTTTGATGAGAGCATTAAAATCTTGAGCAGGGCTTACTGAACGGCTCTGTAGATATTGAGAAGTGTATGCACCAGAAGAATGGTAAAATCCATTATGCCTCGGTGTGGTGCGTGGGGGATTATGCCATCGTCTGACTGTGGCATCTCTATATCGCCCACGCCTTGAATATCCGGGATGGTCATTCGGCTGGTTGTAATCGTTATCGGATCTTGCGTATTTACCACTGATACCAGCAGAGCTTCTATCCATAATTACATTTCATCAATTCATGAAAATATAAAAAACAGACTGCTGTTCTGTTCAGAAGTTCATTTTGCTGAAATAGCGATAGACGTAACCGGTTGAGAGAGCACAACTACTCCTGATGTCAGCAATCCGTTATTTTCAAATCATCCGGAGGAAGATTGTTAGAACACATGGGTTCCACACCGGCATTCCTTTCCTGAAATGTGAAAACGGTTCTTGAGTCATGATGAAGGGAGAAGATTACTGGCTGTTTGTTCTCTTCCTTTTTCTACTTTTGGGATTGCATGCTTGCTCTTCTAAATGTTCTTCGGCGGTCAAGTCACAGTGATCTGCGGGCTGCCATCTTTTATCGGCGGTCACGTATGCCTCATCTGCCCAAGCTCTTTTAAGTGATCCAGAGCCATGCCCCCTCGGCGGGGTGTCTACTCTGGTCTTTATGTGATCAATATATCGTTTTATTGAATCCTGGTTATAAAGCTGGTTAACCGGGATTTCAATGACCTCAAATCCTGCTTTTTGCAGCAGTGCGATTTTAAGCAGAGTCGAACCATTCCTGGTGTTGAAATCGCCACTTACGTAATGGGACGGTCCCTGAACTTCAATAACCATCTTGTGATCTGGCAGTAGCAGGTCAACCGGCGGTAATGAGTTCAGACTCTTTTCTTCTTCAATCTTCAAAAAAGGAATACTTGATTGCAGTTGATTGCGGAAGTCGGATTGCGGTTTTGAAATGATGGTCTCGTAGTGGAGGATGATCGGGTACGCTCTGCCAAGCCAACTTGCGGCCATGGCAATGATGCGTTGATCCTCTTCATTGTCTGGGAAGGTATTTTCCAGGCGATTAAACAGGTCATCCATGTGTTTTTCAAGCACGTTATTATTGGTATTGGAGTCTAGAGATAACCTGGCACAGCAGACCATTACTCCCCAGATAGACATCAATATCGCTTGCTGAGAGAGCTGAGGGTTTTTACTGATTCGGCGGACAAGCGATTCGAACGTGGAGGTAACCACGTTCAGCTCAACGAGCTCGCCCAGTTTTGCCGTGGCCCACAGCAGGTTGGCGATATGCTGAGGAGTAAATTGGTCTTTCTGTGCGTTCACTTGGGGCAACAGCGCGGTCACGGCCTCGTTAAACCCTGGTGTCCGCTCCTGACCGTTGTCCACCAGTTTCGCCATGGCCCACAGCAGGTTGGCGATTTCCTGTGGTTTAAAGTTAGCTGTCTGTACGTTCACGTAGGGTAACAACGCGGCAACAGCCTCTTTGAGCCCTGATGTCCGCTCCTGTCCGTTGTCCACGAGTTTCGCCATGGCCCATAGCAGGATGGCGATATGCTGAGGAATAAATTGGTCTTTCTGTGAGTTCACGTGGGGTAACAGTACGGCCACGGCCTCGTTGAGCTCGGGTGTCTGCTCCTGGCCGTTGTCCACCAGTTTCGCCATGGCCCAAAGCAGGCTGGCGATTTCCTGTGATTTAAAGTTAGCTTTCTGTACGTTCACGAGGAGCAATAACGCGGCCACAGCCTCTTTGAGCTCTGGCGTCTGCTCCAGCCCGTTGTCTACCTGTTTCGCCATGGCCCACAGCAGGTTGGCGATTTCCTGTGGATTAAAGTTAGCTTTCTGTGCATTCACTTGGGGCAACAGCGCGGCTACGGCCTCGCTGAGCCCTGGTATCCACTCCTGGCCGTTGTCCACCAGTTTCGTCATGGCCCACAGCAGGTTGGCGATACCCTGAGCATTAAATTGGTCCTTCTGTGCGTTTATGTGGGGTAACAGTGCGGCCACGGCCTCGCTGAACTCTGGTGTCTGCTTCTGTCCGTTGTCCACCAGTTTCGCCATAGCCCACAGCAGGTTGACGATATGCTGAGGAATAAATTGGTCTTTCTGAGCGTTCACGTGGGGTAACAGCGCAGCCAGGGCCTCTTTGAGCCCTGATGTCCACTCTTGCCCATTGCTCACCAGTTTTGCCATGGCCCACAGCAGGTTGGCGATATGCTGTGGAATAAATTGGTCTTTGTGTGCGTTCACGTAGGGCAACAGCGCGGCCACGGCCTCGTTGAGCTCTGGTGTCCGCTCCTGCCCGTTGTCCACCAGTTTCGCCATGGCCCACAGCAGGTTGGCGATATGCTGAGGGATAAATTGGTCTTTCTGTGCGTTGATGCGGGGCAACAGCGCGGCCATGTTCTCGTTGAACTCTGGTGTCTGCTCCTGTCCGTTGTCCACCAGTTTCGCCATAGCCCATAGCAGGTTGGCGATACTCTGGGCATTAAATTGGTCTTTCTGTGCGTTCACGTAGCGCAAAAGCGCGGCCACGGCCTCTTCGAGTTCTGGTGTTCGCTCCTGCCCGTTGTCGACCAGTTTCGCCATGGCCCACAGCAGGTTGGCGATTTCCTGGGGTTTAAAGTTAGCTGTTTGTACGTTCACCTGGGGCAACAGAGCGGACACGGCCTTTTTGAGCTCTGGTGTCCGCTCCTGTCCGTTGTCTACCAGTTTCGCCATGGCCCATAGCAGGTTGGTGATTTCCTGTGGTTTAAAGTGAGCTTTCTGTGTGTTCACGTGGGGCAACAGCGCGGCCACGGCCTCGTTGAGCCCTGATGTCCGCTCCTGCCCGTTGTCCACAAGTTTCGCCATGGCCCACAGCAGGTTGACAATGCCCTGAGCATTAAATCGGTCCTTCTGTGCGTTCACGTGGGGCAACAGCGCTGCCACACCCTCTTTGAGCCCTGGTGTCCGCTCCTGTCCATTTCCCACAAGTTTCGCCATGGCCCACAGCAGGTTGGCAATGCCCTGAGCATTAAAGTGGTCCTGCTGTGCGTTCACTTGGGGCAACAGCGCGGCCACGGCCTCTTTGAGCTCTGGTGTCCGCTTCTGTCCGTTGTCCACCAGCTTTGCCATGGCCCACAGCAGGTTGACGATATGCTGAGGAATAAATTGGTCTTTCTGTGCGTTCACGTGGGGCAACAGCGCAGCCAGGGCCTTTTTGAGCCCTGATGTCCACTCTTGCCCATTGCTCACCAGTTTTGCCATGGCCCACAGCAGGTTGGCGATTCCCTGAGCATCAATATCCCTGGCTTCAGGTTTTTGATGGCACTTGAATACTATTGCATCAAGTAGCGTTGACAATAAGGCAGCTTGGGTAAGCTTTACACGCTCATCCATGGGTTTATGAGGGGTAAAAACACCCGCTGAAGTCAATGAATGAAGTGTTGTTGACAGGCTTCGCCAACTCCAGCTCCGTGTTGCTGTAAAATTTTGCAGAAAACTTATCAGCTTGCCTTGTTCCGCTTGATTTAGTGGTCTTTTAGCAGCTGACGTGTATTTTTTAATTGAACTGGCATATTGACTGTGATTTCTCCCATCATAGGAATGACCGAAACGACCAGATGTACTCACCAGACCAGCCATTATTTCTTGTTTGATGAGAGCATTAAAATCCTGGGCAGTGTTTACTGAACGGTACTGTAGATATTGAGAAGAGCGTGTGCCGGTAGAACAGTAAAATTCATTACGCCCTGTGGTAGACCGGGGGGGATTATCCCATTGTCTGACTGTGGCATGTCTATATCGCCCATGCCTTGAAGAAGCAGCATGGTCATTCGACTGATTGTAATTTTTATCGGATCTTGCGTGTTGACCACTGATACCAGCAGAGCTTCTATCCATAATTACATTTCATTAATTCATGGAAATATAAAAAACAGACTGCTGTTCGGTTCAGAAGTTCATTTTTTACTTTTTGGTTTGTCTCTTTGCTCTGCTGAATGTTTTTCGGCGGTTAAGTTACAGTGTTGCCATCCTTTATCGACAGTTATACATAGCTCATCTTTACCCCGCTTTTAAATAAGTGATACTGAGCCATGTCCCTCTAGGAGGCTGACCGAGAATAGGCTTATGTTATCATAAGCCTCAAATTTTGTAGAAAACGTATCAGCAGGCTTTGTTCCGCCTGGTTTAACGGTCTTTTAGCAGCTGACGTGTATTGTTTAATTGAATTGGCATACAGACAGTGATTTCTCCCATCATAGCGATGACCGACACGCTCCGATTGACTCACCAGGTCATCTATTATTTCCTGTTTGGTGAGAGCATTAAAATCTTGAGCAGGGTTTACTGAACGGCGCAGCAGATATTGAGAAGAGTATGCGGCAGAAGAAGGGTAAAATTCATTTCATTAATTCATGAAAATATAAAAAGCAGACTGCTGCTCTGTTCAGAAGTTCATACTGATGAAATATCCGGGTTAAGTAATTGATACAGAACCATGCCCTTGTGCCCGGATGTCTACCCTGGTCTTTATGCGATCAATACACAGTTTCATTGAATCCAGGTTCCAAAGCTGGTTAACCGGGATTTCAATGACCTCAAATCCTGATTTTTGCAGCAGGGCGATTTTAAGCAGAGTCGAACCATTCCTGGTGTTGAAATCACCACTCACGTAATGAGTTGGTCCCTGAATTTCAATAACCATGTTGTAATCCGGCAGTAGCAGGTCAACCGGAGGCAATGAGTTCAGACACTTTTCTTCTTCAATCTTCAAAGAGGGAATGCGTGATTGGAGTTGTTCGCGAAAGCCGGTTTGAGGTTGTGAAACGACTATCCGGTAATGGGGGGTAACCGGACAGGGTCTCCCGAGCCAACTTGCGGCCATGGCAATGACGCGTTTATCCTCATCATTGTCCGGGGATGTATTTTTCAGGCGAGTAAACAGGTCATCCATGTGCTTTTCAAACACATTATTTTTATTGGCATTAGAGACCAGAAACAACCTGGCACAGCATACCATTACTCCCCAGAGAGACATCAATATTGCCTTGAGAGAGACATGAGGGTTTTTACTGATTCGGTGGACAAGAGGCTCAAACGTGGCCATAGCCACGTTCAGCTCAACGAACTCACCCAGTTTCGCCATGGCCCACAGCAGGTTGGCGATATGCTGAGGAGTAAATTGGTCTTTCTGTGTGTTCACGAGGAGTAACAGAACGGCCACGGCCTTGTTGAACTCTGGTGTCTGCTCCTGCCCGTGTTCCACCAGTTTTGCCATGGCCCACAGCAGGTTGGCAATAGCCTGGGGATTAAAGTTAGCTTTTTGTGCGTTCACGAGGGGCAACAACGCGGCTACGACCTCATTGAATTCTGATGATCGCTCCTGTCCGTTATCCACCAGCTTCGCCAGGGCCCACAGCAGGTTGGCGATACCCTGTGGTTTAAAGTTAGCTTTCTGTGCGTTGACGTGGGGCAACAGCGCGGCTACGGCGTCTTTTAGCACTGAGGTCATGTCCTGCCCGTTGTCCATCAGTTTTGCCAGGGCCCATAGCAGGTTGGCGATACTATGGGCAGTAAAATAGTCTTTCTGTACGTTCACGCGGGGCAGCAGCGCAGCCACAGCCTTGTTGAGTTCTGGTGTACGCTTTTGCCCATTGTCAACCAGTTTGGCAATGGACCACATCAGGTTGACCATTTCCTGTGTTTTAAAGTTAGCTTTCTGTGCGTTCACGAGGGGCAACAGCGCGATCACAGCCTCTCCAAGCCCCGGTGTACGCTCCTGTTCGTTGTCTACCAGTTTCGCCATGGCCCAGAGCAGATTGACGATATGCTGAGGAATAAATTGGTCTCTCTGTGCGCTCACTTGGGGGAACAGCACGACCACGGCCTTATTGAGCGCAGGTGTTCGCTCCTGCTCATTGTCCACCAGTTTCGCTATGGCCCACAGCAGGTTGGCGATATGTTGAGGAATAAATTGGTCTTTATGTGCGCTCACGAGGGGCAGCAGCGCGACCACGGTCATTTTGAACTCTGGCGTCCGCTCCAGTCCGTTGTTCACCAGTTTTGCCATGGCCCACAGCAGATTGGCGATTTCCTGTTGAGTAAAGTTAGCTTTGCGCGCGTTCACGCGGGGCAATAGCGCGGCCAGAGCCTCTTCGAGTTCTGGTGTCCATTCCTGCCCGTTGTCCACCAGTTTCGCCATGGCCCACACCAGGTTGGCGATACCCTGGGCATCAAATTGGTCTTTCAGTGCGTTCACATGAGGCAACAGCGCAGCCAGGGCCTCGTTGAGTTCCGGTGTCTGCTTATGCCCGTTGTCCACCAGTTTCGCCATGGCCCACAGCAGGATGGCGATATCCCGTGGTTTGAAGTTATCTTTCGATGCATTTATGTGGGGTAACAGCGCAGCTAAAGCCTGTTTCAACGCTGGTGTCTGCTGCTGGCCGCCGTCCACCAGTTTGGCCATGGCCCAGAGTATGTTGGCGATTTCCTGTGGTTTAAAGTTAGCCTTCTGTGCGTTTACATGGGGCAACAGGGTAGCCAGGGCTTCTTTGAGTCCTGGTGTCTGCTTCTGCCCTTTGTCCGCCAGTTTCGCCATGGCCCACAGCAGATTGGCGACTTCCTGTGGATTAAAATTGGTTTTCCGGGCGTTTACAAGGGACAATAGCGCGGCCACGGCCTGTTTCAGCTCTGGTGTCTGATCCTGCCCCAAGTCCACCATTTTCGCCATGGCCCACAGCAGGTTGGTAATTCCCTGAGTATCAATATACCTGGCTTCAGATGTTTGATGGCACTTGAATATTATTGCATCAAATAGCGTTGACAATATGTTCGCTTGAGTAAGCCTGACGCGCTCATCCATGGGTCTATAAGTGGTAAAAACACCTGCTGAAGTCAATGAATGAAGTGTTGTCGACAGGCTTAGCCAATTCCAGCTGCGTACTGCGGTAAAGTGTTGCAGCAAACGTAGCAGCTGGCTTTGTTCAGCTCGATTTAACGGTCGTTTAACAGCTAATGCGTATTTTTTAATGGAACTGGCATATTGCCCGTGATTCCTCCCATCATAGCGATAACCGAAACGATCCGATTTTTTCAGCAGATCATCCATTATTTCCTGTTTAATGAGGGCATTAAAATCTGGAGCAGGGTGTACTGAACGGCACTGTAAATATTGAGAAGAGCGTGCGTCATAAGAATGGCAAGATTCGTTACGCCCCGGGGTAGTGCGGGAAGAATGAACCCGCCGTCTGACTGTACCCTGTCTGTATTGCCCATGCCTTGAAGAAGCGGCATGGTTATCCGGTTGGTGATATTCATTACCTGACCTTGCGTATTTACCACGGATACCAGCAGTGCTTCTATCCATAATTATATTTCATTAATTCATGAGAATATAAAAAGCAGACTGCGATTCTGTTCAGAAGTTCATTTTGCTCGAATGTGAACATGGTTCAGGAACCATAATGAAAGGGAAGAGGTTATTACCTTTTTTTTCTCTTCCTTTTTCTTTTTGGTTTGCGTGTGTGCTGTTCTAAATGTTCTTCGGCCTTTAAGTAAGAGTGATCTGAGCATTGCCGTCCTTTATTGGCAGCAACGTTGGCCTCTTCTGTCCACCCGATGTTAAATGATACAGTGCCATGACCTTGTGCCGGGGTGTCTACCCTGGTCTTTATTTGATCAATACATCTATTCATTAAACCTTTGTTCCAAAACCCGTTAACCGGGATTTCAATGACCTCAAATCCTGATTTTCTCAGCAGTGCGATTTTAAGCAGAGTTGAACCATTCCGGGTTTTGAAGTCACCGCTGACGTAATGAGAGGGTCCCTGAACTTCAATAATAATGTTGTGATCTGGCAGTAGCAGATCAACCGGAGGTAATGAATGCAGACTCTTTTCTTCTTCAATCTTCAAAAAGGGAATGCGAGATTGGAGTTGATTGCGGAAGATGGTCTGATATTTTGAAGTGGTTGTCTGGTAATGAGGGGTGACCGGACATGGTTTTCCAAGCCAACATGCGGCCATGGCAAGGATGGATCGATCCTCTTCATTGACCGGGGATATATTTTCCAGGCGAGTAAACAGGTCATCCATATGCTTTTCAAGCACATAATTTCTATTGGTATTAGAGTCCAGAGCCAACCTGGCACAGCATACCATTACTCCCCAGAGAGACATCAATATGGCATGGTGAGAGAACTGAGGGTTGTAACTGATTTGGTAGACAAGGGATTCGAACGTAGAGGTAGCCATGTTCAGCACAACGAACTCACCGAGTTTGGCCATGGCCCACAGCAGGTTGGCGATTTCCTGTGGTTTAAAGTCAGCTTTCTTTGCGTTTACCAGGGACAGCAGCGAGGCCACGGCTTCGTTGATTTCTGGAGTCCGCTCCTGTCTGTTGTCCACCAGTTTCGCCATGGCCCACAGCAGGTTGGCGATAGCCTGGGCATTAAATTGGTCTTTCTGTATGTTCACCTGAGGCAACAGTGCGGCCACAGTTTCTTTGAGCCCTGGTGCCCACTCCTGCCCGTTGTCCACCAGTTTTGCCATGGCCCAGAGCAGATTGGCGATGCCCTGGGCATTAAATTGGTTCTTTTGTGCGTTAACGTGAGGCAACAGTGCGAACAGGGCCCCGTTGAACCCTGGTGTCCACTCTTACCCGTGGCCCACAAGTTTCGCCAAGGCCCACAGCAGGTTGGCGATATGCTGAGGAATAAACTGGTTTTTCTCTGAGTTCACGAGGGGTAACAGCGCTGCCACAGCTTCTTTGAGCCCTGGTGTCCATTGCTGCCCGTTGTCCACCAGTTTTGCCATGGCCCACAGCAGGTTGGCGATTCCCTGGGCATCAATATCCCATGCTTGAGGTTTTTGGTTGCACTTGAATGTGATTGTATCAAGTAGCGTTGACAATAAGACAGCTTGAGTAAGCTTAACGCGCTCACCCATGGGTTTATGAGGGGTAAAAACACCCGCTGAAGTAAATGAATAAAGTGTTGTCGTCAGGCTTCGCCAATTCCAGCTCTGGGTGACTGTAAAATGTTTTAGCAAACGTATCAGCTGGCTTTGTTCCGCTGGATTTAACGGTCTTTTTGACGCTGACGTGTATCTTTTAATTGAACTGGCATATTGCCCATGATTTCTCCCATCATAGCGGTGACCGAAATGATTCGATTTACTCACCAGATCATCCATTATTTCCTGTTTGGTGAGGGCGCTAAAATCTTCAGCAGGGTTTATTGAACGGTGTATTAGATATGGAGAGGGGCGTGCGCCAGACGAGTGGCAAAATTCATTGCGCCCCGGGGTAGTACGGGAGGAATGATCCCGTCGTCTGACTGTACCCTGTCTGTATTGCCCATGCCTTGAAGAAGCGGCATGATCATCCGGTCGGTTGTGATCATTGCTTGATCTTGCGTATTTACCGCTGATACCAGCAGTGCTTCTATCCATAATTATATTTCATCAATTCATGAGAATATAAAAAGCAGACTGCGGTTCTGTTCAGAAGTTAATTTTGCTGAAAAGTTTATAATTTTGCTTCCTTTTTCCATTTTCTGGCATCCTCGCTGCGGGCGCTATTCACGGTCAGCCTCCTAGCCTGGTCTTTATTTGATCAATACATAGTTTTATTGAATCCTGATTCCCAAGCATTTTAACCGGGATTTCAATGACCTCAAATCCTGATTTTTGCAGCAGTGCATTTTTCAGCAGAGTTGAACCATTCCTGGTTTTGAAATCACCACCCACGTAGTGGGACGATCCCTGAATCTCAATCACAATATTGTGATCTGGCAGTAGCAGGTCCACCGGAGGTAATGAGTTCAGACTCTTTTCTTCTTCAATCTTCAAAGAGGGAATACATGATTGGAGTTGATTGCGGAAGTCGGATTGAGTTTTTGAAATGATTGTCTGGTAATGGGGAACGACCGGACACGCTCTGCCAAGCCAGCTTGCGGCCATGGCAATGCTGCGTTGTTCCTCTTCATTATCCCGGGATGTATTTTGCAGGCGAGTAAACAGGTCATCCATGTGTTTTTCAAGCACGTGATGTTTATTGGCATGGGAGACCAGAGACAACCTGGCACAGCATACCATTACTCCCCAGAGAGACATCAATATCGCTTGCTGAGAGAGCTGAGAGTTTCCACTGATTTTGCAGACAAGCGTTTCGAGCGTGGATGTAACCACGTTCAGCTCAATGAGCTCACCCAGTTTCGCCAGTGCCCACATCAGGTTGGCAATATGCTGAGGAATAAAGTGGTCTTTCTGTGCGTTTACGTGGGGCAACAGCTCGGCCACGGCCTGCTTGAGCCCTGTTGTCTGCTCCTGCCCGTTGTCCACCAGTTTTGCCATGGCCCACATCAGGTTGGCGATTTCCTGCGGTTTAAAGTCAGCTTGCTGAACGTTCACGTGGAGTAACAGTGAGGCCAGAGCTTCTTTAAGAAGCTCTGGTGCCCACTCTCCGTTGTCCACCAGTTTCGCCATGGCCCACAGCAGGTTGGCAATACCCTGTGGTTTAAAGTTAGCTTTCTGTGCCTTCACGAGGGACAACAGCGCGCCCACGGCTGCTTTGAGCTCTGGTGTCTGCTCCTGCCCGTTCTCCACCAGTTTTGCCATGGCCCACAACAGGTTGGCGATACCCTGGGCATTAAATTGGTCTTTCTGTACGTTCACCTGGGGTAACAGCGCGGCCAGGGTCTCATTGAACTCTGGTATCCGCTCCTGCCCGCTTTCCACCAGTTTCGCCAAGGCCCACAGCAGGTTGGTGAAATTCTGAGGATTAAATTGGTCTTTCTGTGCGTTCATGCACGGTAACAGAGCAGCCACAGCCTCTTTGAGCCCTGGTGTCCGCGCCTGCCCATTCTCCACTAGCTTCGCTATGGCCCACAGCAGGCTGGCGATTTCCCGTGGTTTAAAGTCAGTTTGATGTAGTACGTTCACTTGGAGTAACAGTGAGGCCAGAGCTTCTTTAAGAAGCTCTGGTGTCCACTCCCCGTTGTCCACCAGTTTCGCCATGGCCCACAGCAGGTTGGCGATATGCTGAGGAAGAAACTGGTTTTTCTGTGCATTTACATGGGGCAACAGCGCGGCCACTGCTTCTTTGAGCTCTGGTGTCTGCTCCTGACCGTTGATCACCAGTTTCGCCATGGCCCACAGCAGGTTGGCGATGTGCTGTGGTTTAAAGTTACCTTTCTGCGCATTCACGCGGGGCAACAGCGTGGCCACGGCTTCGTTGAGCTCTGGTGTCTGCTCCAGCCCGGTGTCTATCAGTTTCGCCATAGCCCACAGCAGGTTGGCGATTTCTTGTGGGTTAAAGTTAGCTTTCTGTGCATTCACTTGGGGCCACAACGCAGCCAGGGCCTCTTTGAGCTCTGGTGTCCACTCTTGCCCGTTGTCCACCAGTTTCGCCATGGCCCACAGCAGGTTAGCGATATGCTGAGGAATAAATTGGTCTTTCTTTACGCTCACATGGGACAACAGCGCGGCCACGGCCTGTTTGAGCCCTGGTGTCAGCTCCTGCCCGTTGTCCAACAGTTTCGCGATGGCCCATAGCAGGTTGGCGATTCCCCTGGCATCAATATTCCTGGCTTCAGGTTTTTGGTTGCACTTAAATGTTATTGCATTAAGCAGGGTTGACAATAAGTGAGCTTGAGTAAGTTTAATACGCTCATTCATGGGTTTATGAAGGGTAAAAACACCTGCTGAAGTAAATGAATGAAGTGTGGTCGTCAGGCTTCGCCAATTCCAGCTCCGTGTTGCGGTGAAATTTTGCAGCAGACGTATCAGCTGGCTTTGTTCAGCTCGATTTAACGGTCTTTTAGCAGCTGACGTGTATTTTTTAATTGAACTGGCATATTGACCGTGATTTCTCCCATCATAGCGATGACCGAAATGATCTGATTTACTCACCAGATCATCCATTATTTCCTGTTTAATGAGGGCATTAAAATCTTGCGCAGGGTTTACTGAACGACGCTGTAGATGTTGAGAAGAGCATGCGGCAGAAGAATGGTAAAATTCATTACGCTTCGGGGTAGAGCGGGGGGGATTATCCCACTGTCTGACAGTACTCTGTCTATATTGAGCGCGCCTTGAAGAAGCAGCCCGGTTATCCGACTGGATGTCATCATTACCTGGTCTTGCGTATTTACCACTGATACCAGCAGAGCTTCTATCCATAATTATATTTCATCAATTCATGAAAATATAAAAAGCAGACTGCGGTTCTGTTCAGAAGTTCATTTTGCTTAAAAGTTTATAATTTTGCTTCCTTTTTCCATTTTCTGGCATCCTCGCTGCGGGCGCTATTCTCGGTCAGCCTCCTAGCCTGGTCTTTATTTGATCAATACATAGTTTTATTGAATCCTGATTGGAGTTGATTGCGGAAGTCGGATTGAGGTTTTGAAATGATTGTCTGGTAATGGGGGACGACCGGACATGCTCTGCCAAGCCAATTGGCGGCCATGGCAATGCTGCGTTGATCCTCTTCATTATATTGGGATGTATTTTGCACGCGAGTAAACAGGTCACCCATGTGCTTTTCAAGCACGTGATTTTTATTGGCATTGGCGACCAGAGACAACCTGGTACAACATACCATCACTCCCCAGAGGGACATCATTATCGTTTGCTGAGAGAACTGTGAGTTTTCACTGATGCAGACAAGCGTTTCAAACGTGGATGTAACCACATTCAGCTCAACGAGCTCACCCAGTTTCTCCAGGGCCCACATCAGGTTGGCGATATGCTGAGGAGTAAAGTGGTCTTTATGTGCTTTTACGTGGGGCAACAGCGCTGCCATGGCCTTTTTGAGCTCTGATATCAGCTCCTGCCCGTTGTCCACCAGTTTTGCCATGGCCCACAGCAGGTTGGCGATATGCTGAGGAGTAAACTGGTCTTTTTGTGCGTTCACGTAAGGTAATAGTACGGCCACAGCTTCTTTAAGCTTTGCTGTCCAATGCTCGTTGTCCATCAGTTTCGCCATGGCCCACAGCAGGTTGGTGATACCCTGTGGTTTAAAGTTAGCTTTCTGTGCCTTCACGAGGGACAACAGCGCGGCCACGGCTTCTTTGAGCCCTGATGTCTGCTCCTGCCCGTTCTCCACCAGTTTTGCCATGGCCCACAACAGGTTGGCGATACCCTGTGGTTGAAAGTTAGCTTTCTGTGCTTTCACGTGGGGCAACAGCGTGGTCACCGCCTTGTTGAGCGCCGGTGTCCACTCCTGCCCGTTGTCCACCAGCTTTGCCATGGCCCACAGCAGGTTGGCGATATGCTGAGGAATAAATTGGTCTGTCTGTTCGTGAATATGGGGCAACAACGCGGCCACTGTGTCGTTGAACTCTGGTGTCTGCTTCTGCCCGTTGTCCACCAGCTTCGCCATGGCCCAAAGAAGGTTGACGATTCCCCGGGCATCAATATCCCGGGCTTGGGATTTTTGGTGGCACTTGAATATTATTGCATCAAGCAGATTGGACAGTAAGGCAGCTTGAGTAAGCGTGACCTGCTTATCCATGGGATTATGGGGGGTAAAAACACCCGCTGAAGTCAATGAATTAATTGTTGTCGTCAGGCTTCGCCAACCCCATCGCCGTGTTATTGTAAAATTTTGCAGTAATCCTATCAGCTGGTTTTGTTCAGCCCGATTTAACGGTCTTTTAGCAGCTGACGTGTATCTTTTAATTGAATTGGCATATTGACCGTGATCTCTCCCATCATAGCGATGACCGAAACGCTCAGATCTACTGTTCAGACCAGCCATTATTTCCTGTTTGATAAGGTTAATAAAATCTTGAGCGGGGTTTACTGAACGACGCTGTAGATGTTGAGGAGAGCATGCGCCAGAAGAATGGTAAAATTCATTACGCCCCGGGGTAGAGCGGGGGGGATTATCCCACAGTCTGACTGTACTCTGTCTATATTGCGCGCGCCTTGAACAAGCAGCCCGGTTATCCGGTTGGATGTCATCATTACCGGGTCTTGCGTATCTACGACTGATACCAGCAGAGCTTCTATTCATAATTATATTTCATTAATTCATGAGAATATAAAACGCAGACTGCGGTTCTGTTCAGAAGTTCATTTTGCTAAAATTGTCTATAGACGATCCTGTGGTGGTATGTCTAACCTGGTCTTTATTTGATTAATGCATAGTTTCATTAAATACTGGCTGCAAAACCGGTTGACTGGGATTTCAATGACCTCTAATCCTGCTTTTTTCAGCAGAGTCGATCCATTCCTGGTTTTGTAATCACCACTCACGTAATGAGACGGTCCCTGAATTTCAATCACCATGTTGTGATCTGGCAGTAACAGGTCAACCGGAGGTAATGAATTCAGACACTTTCCTTCTTCAATCTTCAAAGAGGGAATGGGTGATTGGAGTTGATTCCGGAACCCGGCTTGAGGTTTTGACCTGGTTGTCTGGTAATGGAGGACGAACGGGCAAGGTCTCCCAAGCCATCTGGCGGCCATGGCAATGACGGATTGATCCTCTTCATTATCCGGAGATGTATTTTGCAGGCGATGAAACAGGTCATCCATGGGTTTATGAGGGGTAAAAACACCTGCTGAAGTCAATGAATGAAATGTTGTCGTCAGGCTTCGCCAACTCCAACGCCGTGTTGCGGTAAAATTTTTCAGCAGACATATCAGCTGGCTTTGTTCAGTTCGATTTAACGGTCTTTTAGACGCTGACGTGTATTTTTTAATTGAATTGGTATACTGGTTGTTTTTTCTTTTTACTTTCTGGGTGGTCTCTTTGCTCTTGTGAATTTTCTTCGGCGGTTAAGTAACAGTAATCTGAGGGGTGCCAATCTTTATCGGCAGCAACGTATGCGTTATCTGTCCACCCTCTTTTAAGTGATACAGCGTCATGCCCGTGTACCGGGATGTGTATTCTGGACTTTATTTGTTCAATACGTCGTTTTATTAACCTTTTGTCCAAAAGCTCGTTAACCGGGATTTCAATAACCTCAAATCCTGCTTTTTGCAGCAGCGCAATTTTCAGCAGAGTCGAACCATTCCTGGTTTTGAAATCACCACTTACGTAATGAGCCGGTCCCTGAATTTCGATAACCATGTTGTGATCTGGCAGTAAGAGATCAACCGGAGGTAATGAGTTCAGACACTTTTCTTCTTCAATCTTCAAAGAGGGAATGGATGATTTGAGTTTATCGCGGAACTCGGCTTGAGGTCTTGACCTGGTTGTCTGGTAATCGAGGACGAACGGGCAGGGTTTCCCGAGCCACTTGGCGGCCATGGAAATGATGGTTTGATCCTCTTCATCATCCGGGGATGTATTTTCCAGACGAGAAAACAGGACAGCCAGATGTTTTTCAAGCACATCTTGTTTATTGACACTGGCCACCAAAGATAATCTGGCACAGGACACCATTACTCCCCAGAGAGATATCAATATCCCTTGCTGAGAGAGCGTCGGGTTGTTACTGATTCTCTGGACAAGAGATTCAAACGTAGAGGTAAACACGTTCAGCTCGATAAGCTCACCCAGTTTTGCCATGGCCCACAGCAGGTTGGCAATATGCATGGGAATAAATTGATCTTTCTGTTGGTTTACATAGGGTATCAGCGTGACCACGGCCTCTGTGAGCACTGATCTCGGCTCCTGTTTGTTGTCCACCAGTTTTGCCATGGCCCACAGCAGGTTGGCAATACCCAGTGGGTGAAGGTTAGCCTTTTGTGCGATCACGCAGGTCAACAGCGCGGCCACGGCTTCGTTGAACTCTGGTGTCTGCTCCTGCCTGTTGTCCAAAAGTTTGGCCATTGCCCACAGCAGGTTGGCGATATGCTGAGCTGTAAATTGGTCTTTCTGTGCGTTCACATGGGGCAACAGCACGGCCACGGCCTCATTGAGCTCTGGTGTCCGCTCCTGCCCGTTGTCCAACAGTTTCGCCATGGACCACAGCAGGTTGGCAATATGCTGAGGAATAAATTGGTCTTTCTGTGTGTTCACATGGGGCAACAGCACGGCCACGGCCTCGTTGAGTTCTGGTGTCCGCTCTTGCCCACTGCCGACCAGTTTCGCCATGGCCCACAACAGGTTGGCTATACCCTGGGCATTAAATTGATCTTTCTGTGCGTTCACGTGTGGCAACAGCGCGGCCAGGGCCTCGTTGAACACTGGTGTCAGCTCCAGCCCGTTGTCCAACAGTTTCGCCATGGCCCACAGCAGGTTGGTGATCCCCTGTGTTTTAAAGTGAGCTTTATGTGTGTTCACGTGGGGCAACAGCCTGGCCAAGGCCGCGTTGAGCCCTGGTGTCTGTTCCAGGCCGTTATCCACTAATTTTGCCAAGGCCCACAGCAGGTTGCTGATACCCTGGGCATTAAGTTGGTCTTTCTGAGCGTTTACGCAGGGCAAAAGTGCGGCCACCGTCTTTTTGAGTTCTGGTGTCTGCTCGTGGCCGTTGTCAACGAGTTTCGCCATGGCCCACAGCAGGTTGCTGATACCATGGGCATTGAATTGGTCTTTCTGTGCGTTCACGCAGGGCAACAGCGCGGCTAAGGTTTCTCTGAGCCTTGGCGACTGCTCCAGCCCATAGTCCAGCAGTTTCACCATGGCCCAGAGCAGACAGGCGACCTGGTTAGGAGTAAATTGGTCTTTCTGTGTGTTCACGAAAGGCAACAGCACGGCCACGGCCTGGTTGAGCTCTGGTTTCCGCTCCGGTCCGTTGTCCATCAGTTTCGCCATGACCCACAGTAGTATGGCGATTTCCTGGGTTTTAAAGTTGGCTTTCTGTGCGTTCACGTGGGGCAACAGAACGTCCACGGCCTCTATGAGGCCTGATGATTGCTCCAGCCCGTTGTCCACCAGTTTCGCCATGGCCCACAGCAGGTTGGCGATGTTCTGAGGAATAAATTGGTCTTTCTGTGCGTTCACCTGTGGCAACAGCTTGGCTACGGACTTTTTGAGTCGTGGTGATTGCTCCAGCCCGTTGTCCACCAGTTTTGCCATGGCCCACAACAGGTTGGCGATATGCTGAGGAATAAATTGGTCTTTCTGTTCGCTCACCTGAGGCAACAGCGCGGTTACGGCCTCTTTCAGCCCTGGTACCCACTCCAGGCCGTTGTCCCCCAGTTTCGCCATGGCCCATAGCAGGTTGGCGATTTCCTGTGGTTTAAATTGAGCTGTCTGTGCTTTCACGTGGGGCAATAGCGCAGCCGCGGCCTCTTTGAGCCCTGGTGTTCGTCCCTGCCCATTGTCCACCAGTTTTGCCATGGCCCACAGCAGGTTGGCGATTTCCTGGGTATCAATATCCCCGGATTCAGGTTGCAGATTGCAGTTAAATTTTATTGCATCAAATAGCGTTGACAATATGTTGGCTTGAGTAAGTTTAATACGTTCATCCATGGGGTTATGAAGGGTAAAAACACCGGCTGAAGTGAATGAATGAAGCGTTGTTGTCAGGCTTCGCCAATTCCAACTCCGGGTTGCGATAAAATTTTGCAGCAAACGTATCAGCTGGCTTTGTTCCGCTCGATTTAACGGTCTTTTAGCAGCTAACGTGTATTTTTTTATTGAACTGGCATATTGACCGTGATTTCTCCCATCATAGCGGTGACCGAAACGATTCGATTTACTCAACAGACCAGCCATTCTTTCCTGTTTGATGAGGTCATTGAAATCTTGAACAGGGTCTACTGAACGGCACTGCAGGTGTTGAGAAGGGCATACGGCAGAAGAACGGTAATATTTATGACGCCACGGTTTAGTGCGCGGGGTACTATCCCTCTGGCTGACCGTGGCATGTCTATACCGACCACGCCTTAAAGAAGCGGCATGGTCATCCGGTTGTCTGTAATCATTATCTGGTCTTGCGTATCTACCACTGATACCAGCAGAGCTTCTGTCCATAATTATATTTCATTAATTCATGAGAATATAAAAAAGCAGACTGCTGTTCTGTTCATAAGTTCATTTTAGTGAAATGTCTATAATTCCTGAATCCGTTAATGATCAACATGAATCTGCCGATAAGCAAGTGGACAACAACAGTGTGATATGACAATCTGATGATTGTTACATTTTGTTGATCTTGATGTTGATACTGCTTTTCTACGCAAGGACTTGCGTTCAACCTAGAGAAAAACCAGAGTTTTCCATGCAAAAAAGGACTTTATACATTGGTAACCTGGCGTATACCGCCGTTGAAGAAGACCTTGAACAGGCTTTCGAATCATTTGGTGTCATTGAAGATATCAAACTGATGAGGGATCGGGAGACTGGGCGCTCAAGGGGCTTTGCATTCATCACCTTTGAAAAAGAAACGGAAGCTGAAGCCGCCAGAACTATGGATGGCAAAGAAGTAGCCGGGCGGCCATTAAGAGTAAATGACGCTCGACAGAAGGAATCTGGTCAGCGAGATTCAGCCAAAAGACAACCAAGGTCTTTTAATAACAACTTTAACCGCTAAAGGTTTAATCTGAAAGTGCTTTAAGCTTTGCGGAAATGTGCTCACTTTTTTGCGCAATATGCTATACCAGTTGCGACACATCCTAGGGCAGCCCCCCAGATACAAACCGCAGCAGCAGAAGGAAACATTGCGTGATAAGGATAAGGAGCGGCGGCAGCTCGAGCTTGATCAACCATAGCCACCGTACAAGCCCCGGCAGCAGCCCCGGCGGCTGTGGCATAACGTAGGGGAACACCAGCAACAGCTGCAAGAGTCCCGATAGTAGCAGTGGGAAAAAACGTAGCAACCGCCGCAGCAGTGGCAACAACCTGGGACGGTTTAAAAAAACCATCACGAATTACGTTAAGGGCAGTGCCGATACCGGAGATGCTGAAATAATACAGAGCAGTTTTGCCAAAGATTGGGATAGCTTTTATCAAAATATTTACTGCCCGGTCATACAATGGGATACATTTTATCCGTTTTACTTCATCATCAGTTAATTGTTTTGTACATAACAGACAGTTCTTTTGGCCAGAACTTTCAATCCATCCCTGCATGCATGATCTACCAAAGGCATGTCCGCATGTTAGTTTGAAGGGGCTGCATTTTTCAGAATCATAACATATTAAACATGCAACATCGTCAACAGCATCCATATGAAAGCCTCACAGTTTCATCCTCAAATGCTGACATCTTTATCTGGTCACTCTCTTTCCTCATACGCCAAATGAGCCAGGGCAGCTCCCATGGCAGCCCCCCCGAGACAAACCGCAGTATCAGAAAGATTGAGCACGCCACAAGCAGCTGCAGTATGATTAAACGCAACCCCACCACAAGCCCCGGCAGCAGCCCCGGCAGCAGTAACAAAACCTATGGGGGCATCAGCAGCAGCCCCGAGAGCCCCGATAGCAGCCACAGGAATAAACACGGCAGTATTTGCAGCAATTGCAATCAATGAGGCAGGATTCAAGGACCCGTTAAGAACCACGCCAGCGGCAAAGCCTGCGTACAAACTACCGAGATACATTGAAGCAGTTCTGCCAAAGATTGGGATAGCTTTTATCGAAATATTTACCACTCGGTCATACAACGGGATATAGTTTATCTGTTCTACTTCATCATCAGTTAATTGTCTTGTACATATCAGGCAGTTTCTCTGGCCAGAACTTGCCATCCATCTCTGCATGCACGATCTGCCAAAAGTATGTCTACACGTTAGTTTGAAGGGGCTGCATTGTGCTGAATCGTGACAGATTAAACAGTCAACGCCGTCTGTAACACCCATATAAAAAAACTCACTGTTTCAATTTCTGACATCTGGTATTGTATCTGCTGACATCTGTATCTGGTTTTGGTTCCCTATGGGGACCGGGAACTATGAAGAGTACTCTTAAGGGGGTCCGCCTAAAATTCGGCCAATAAACAGGGAAGTCTATTCTCAGTCAGCCTCCTGAGCGCTTTTCTGTGATTCAAAAGCAGCACTGATTAACTCTCGTGTATAGGCTTCTACAGGCTGGTTAAAAATCTGTCGGGTAGTTCCCTGTTCGACAATCTTTCCCCCCTGCATCACGACAATTCGATGACTCATGGCTTTCACCACCGCCAGGTCGTGGCTGATAAAAATGTAACTGAGGTGGTATTTTTTCTGCAGGTTGCGCAGTAAATCGATGATCTGGGATTGAACGGTTCTGTCCAGCGCAGACGTTGGCTCGTCCAGCACCATCAGTCTGGGTTTCAGCACCAGAGCCCTGGCAATGGAGATACGCTGGCGCTGGCCGCCGGAAAACTCATGTGGGTAACGGTGACGATACTCCGGGTCAAGGCCCACATCCTCCAAGGCAGCGATGATCTGTTCATCACGATTGGCTTCAGTGGCCAGTTTATGAATATCAAGGCCTTCACCAACAATATCAGCAACCGTCATGCGTGGGCTGAGACTGCCAAAGGGATCCTGAAACACGATCTGCATTTCCCGTCGCAGTGGCCGGAACTGGTCCTGGTTCATCGTGTCGATACGGGTATCTTCAAACCTGATCAGGCCCTCTGACGTCTGCAGTTTCAACAGGGCCATGCCCAGGGTTGTTTTACCGGAACCGGACTCACCAACAATACCCAGGGTTTCGCCCTGGTGAATGGTGAGCGATAAATCAGTGACTGCCTTAACATGGCCTACGGTTTTTTTGAAAAAGCCTTTTTTGATCGGGAACCAGACTTTGATCTTTTCACCAGTGACCAGCGGCGTGGGGTGTTCGTTCAGTGGTTCAGGTTCTCCGTCAGGTTCGGCATTGAGCAGGTCGATGGTGTAGGGGTGTTGGGGCGCTGTGAACACGGATTCGGTGACGCCCTGCTCAACAATGTCACCGTTTTTCATCACGCAGATTCGATCCGACACATGGCGTATCAGATTAAGGTCGTGACTGATAAACAGAATGGCCATACCCAGTTTCTGCTGAAGGTCCGCCAGCAGACTGAGAATTTGTCGTTGCACGGTTACATCCAGGGCGGTGGTTGGTTCATCGGCAATCAGCAGTGTTGGTTCACAGGCGAGGGCCATGGCAATCATGGCCCGTTGTCGCTGTCCACCGGACAGCTCATGGGGATAGGCCTTTAAACGGTTCCTGGCATCACGGATACCCACCAGTTCCAGCAGTTCCAGTGTCTTAGCCGTTGCTTCTGAGTTTTGCAGGCCAAGGTGTATAGCCAGTACTTCGCCTATCTGCTTTTCGATGGTATGCAGTGGATTGAGCGCTGTCATCGGCTCCTGAAAGATCATACTGATCTTATGGCCACGAATTTTGCGCATTTGTGATTTGGACAAATCCAGCAGGGCCTCATCGGCAAACGCTATTGCACCAGAGCAATGGGCGTTTTCGGGAAGCAGTTGCAGGATGCTCAGGGCAGTGATGGACTTGCCGGATCCGGACTCTCCAACCAGGCCAACGGTTTCTCCGGCATTGACAGAGAACGACACACCTTTAACGGCTTCAACACGGTGCTCACCCTGTTGAAAACCAATCCGGAGATTGTTAATGGCCAATAATGGCTTATCCATAAATGTTCGGTTCTCTTTAATAGTATTTTCTCGGGTCCAACGCATCCCGGCACGCTTCACCGATAAACACCAGTAACGTGAGCATAATGGACATGACCAGAAATGCGGTAATTCCCAGCCAGGGTGCCTGAAGGTTGTTTTTGCCCTGAGCAATCAACTCACCAAGGGAAGGGGAGCCAGCCGGCAGGCCGAAACCCAGGAAATCAAGGGAGGTCAGGGTGGTAATGGCTCCGGTCAGAATAAAGGGCATAAACGTGACCGTGGCGATCATGGCATTGGGTAAAATATGGCGGAACATCAGACGCCCATTGGTCATCCCCAGGGCCCTGGCGGCCCGAACATACTCCAGGTTTCTGCCCCGGAGAAACTCGGCACGCACCACATCCACCAGTGCCATCCACTGGAATAACAGCATAATACCCAGCAGCCACCAGAACCCCGGCTCGACAAAACTGGCAAGGATGATCAACAGGTAGAGATTGGGCATGCCCGACCAGATTTCAATAAAACGCTGTCCGAATAAATCGATTTTGCCGCCGTAAAAGCCCTGCAGAGCGCCAACCGCAACACCGATGATGGTACTGAAAAAGGTCAGTGCCAAACCGAAAAGTACCGAAATGCGGAAGCCGTAAATCACCCGGGCCAGCACATCACGCCCCTGGTCATCGGTGCCCAGCCAGTTGTCAAGGGAAGGGTGGGCGGGGGCAATACGGGCGTAATTTATGGTGTCGTAACTGTAGCGAATGGGCGGCCAGAGCATCCATCCTTTGGGCTCGACCAGTTCTTGGGCAAATTCCTGTCGGTAGTCCATTTCCAGTTCAAACTCTCCGCCAAAGGTGGTTTCCGGATAGGTAACCAGGGTCGGGAAATAGGGGCTGCCATCGTACCAGAGCAGCAGCGGCTTATCGTTAGCCACCACCTCTGCCAGCAGGGTTATGACGAAGAGAATGCTGAATAGCCAGAGCGAAATATAGCCCCGGCGATTCTGCTTGAAATTCTGCCAGCGGCGCTGGTTGAGCGGATTAAGTTTGAACCTTGTCATTCCACGTCAGTCCCTGGCTTCGAAATCAATACGGGGGTCCACGACGACATAGGTGAGATCGCCGAGGAGTTTGATCAGCATACCCAGCAGGGTGAAGATATAAAGAGAGCCAAACACCACGGGATAATCCCGGTTGATGGCCGCTTCATAGCCAAGCAGTCCGAGCCCATCCAGAGAAAAAATGATTTCAATCAGCAAGGAGCTGGTAAACAGGATGCCAATTAATGCCGCAGGGAAGCCGGAAATCACCAGCAACATGGCATTACGGAAGATATGGCCGTACAGGACTTTACGGTCATCCAGTCCTTTGGCCCTTGCGGTTTGCACATACTGTTTATGGATTTCATCCAGGAATGAATTCTTGGTCAGCATGGTCAGTGTGGCAAAACCACTGATGACCATACAGATAATGGGCAGTATCATGTGCCAGATATAGTCCCGTATCTGACCCATAAAACTTAATTCCTCGAAGTTGTCTGATACCAGCCCTCGCAGTGGGAAAACGTTCCAGTAACTGCCACCGGCAAACAGCACGATTAACAGAATGGCCAGAAGAAAGCTCGGAATCGCATAACCCGTGGTGATCACAGCGCTTGACCAGATATCGAACCGGCTGCCGTGTTTCAATGCCTTGCGAATACCCAGCGGAATGGAGATCAGGTAGATGATCAGGGTGCTCCACAGGCCCAGTGAAATCGAGACCGGCAGTTTCTCCTTAATCAGGTCCACTACTTTGGCATCGCGGAAAAACGAGTCGCCAAAATCAAAGGTCAGGTAGTTTTTGATCATCTGCACAAACCGCTCATGGGCTGGCTTATCAAAGCCGTACAGTTGCTCGATATCCTTGATCAGTTCCGGGTCAAGACCTCTGCGACCGCGATATTCACCGCTCTCATCCAGACTCATCTGTTGGACTTCGGCATTACCGGAGCCTCCGATTCGGCTGATGGCGTTGACTTCAAAACCCTCAAGTTTGGCAATCATCTGTTCCACCGGGCCGCCGGGGGCGGCCTGAATGATAACAAAGTTCACCAGCATGATTCCGAACAGGGTCGGGATCATCAGGGCAAGTCGGCGCAAAATATAGCTGCTCATGGAGGGTTCCTGTTAACGGTTTTTTCTGCGGCGATAAATCCAGACAGGAATAAGGCCCAGCAATATCAGTGCTGAGTATAACCATGAACGGTCGTTTTCAGCGTTACCGGCGGGTTCGCTGGCATCGCCAGTGTTCCGGGATGAATGGGTTGTTGCATCCGGTTGATTGTCGATCCACCAGGTATAAATGTCGGTACTGTACAAAGGTTCTGATTCTGGCCTGATTAATCGGCTGGAATGGGCGATTCGGTCATAAGGGTAGTACCACTGGGGAATCAGGTACTCACCCCACAACAGCACCCGGTCCAGCGCTTTTACTGCAGTGGTAAGCTCCTCTCTGCTGGTGGCATCAATCACATGGTCAATCATGGCATCCACTACCGGATCTTTGATTCCCATGTAGTTACGGCTGCCTTTGGTGTCTGCCGCTTTACTGCCCCAGAACCCCGTCTGCTCATTACCCGGAGAGGCCGATTGGCCATAGCCGGCAACGATCATGTCATAGTCAAAGTCACGAATACGGTTGATGTATTGGGAGATATCAACGGTTCGGATCTTCAGTTCAATACCCATTTGTTCCAGATTTTTCTTGAAAGGCAGCGCTACCCGCTCAAGAGAGGGTTGTCCGAGCAGTAACTCAACCTCCAGGGGTTGGCCATTGTTATTGACCAGCTTGTTGTTCTCAAGGGTCCACCCTGCTTTTTTCAATAGCCGCAGTGCTTTTTTCAGTTGCGGCCGGATATTGCCGGAACCATTAGTCACCGGAACGCTATAGGGTGTGGTAAAGAGTTCTGCCGGTAACTGCTTGCGCCAGGGCTCAAGGAGTTTCAGTTCATCCCCCTCAGGAATGCCGGTGGCTTCCATGCCTGAATTGCCAAAATAGCTCGTCGAACGAAGGTAGCTGTCATGGAAAAGGTTACGATTCAGCCATTCGAAATCCATGGCATAGCCCATGGCTTTTCGGACCAGGGGATCCTGCAGGAAGTCCCGTCGCAGGTTGAAGGCAAAGCCCTGGATAGGCGCAGGGTTTCGGGTAGGGATGGTGGCCAGAATCAGTTCGCCGTTGTGAACCGGGGGCACGTCGTAGGCAGTGGCCCAGTTTTTGGCAATATTTTCATAGCGCAGGTCATATTCGCCCGCTTTCAGTGCCTGCAGGGCGACATGTTCGTCCCGGTAGTAGTCGTAACTGACCTCATCAAAATTATATCGGCCCCTGTTAACGGGTAAGTCTTTGGCCCAGTAATCCTTGACCCGCTGATAGGCAATGCTCCGGCCGCCATCAACACTTTTAACCTGATAGGGGCCACTGCCAAGGGGGATTTGCAGTGAGGCAGAGGAAAAATCATTTTCATCCAGTTCCCAGTGATGTTTAGGGAGCACAGGCAGCTCTGACAGAATAAAAGGCAGTTCAGGGTTATTGCTATGTTTGAATGTGAATTTCACCCGACGATCAGCAAGCACGGTGACGGTGTCCACATCGGAATAGTAACTGCGGTAGAAAGGGTGTCCCAGACGGGTCAGCAGTTCAAAGGTGTATTTTACATCGTCAGCAGTGATCCGCTGACCATCATGGAAACGGGCGTCGGGGTTCAGGTTAAAGGTAATGCTGCTGTTATCAGGGGCTTTTTCTGCGGACTCGGCGATGAGTGGATAGAGGGAGAAAGGCTCATCACGGCTCTGGGTCATCAATGTGTCATAAATAAGCGCGATACCGCTAACCGGGGTTCCTTTGTTGGTGTATGGATTGAGGCTGTCAAAGGTACCACTGGCAGCCATACGAATACTGCCGCCTTTGGGGGCCTCCGGATTGACATAATCAAAGTGCGTAAAGGGTTTGCTGCCATATTTCGCTTCACCGTGCAGCACCAGTGACGTTTTAGCGATGACCTCGTGCTCTGACCCGGTGGTATTTCCAGAGGCAGTGGCTGATGACCCGCCGGAATAAGAGAGAGTTACCCCAAGGGTCAGCGCTGCAAGTGTAAGATAACCAGAATTCATGACCATCATAAGCAACCGTTAGTGTTGAAAAATCTCTGTGCAGTCTTGTATATAAGTAATCGTTCTAATATAGACTGAACCATGGATGGTTGTTAAGTACCCGTCAGGCTGGACTTATATCAATATTCCCGCCACCAGGTGCTTAAGCCATTGTCAAAAGGCGGGGCAAGCTCAGGGTGTTGCAGTCCCGGCCAGTAAACCATCGGCCAATAGGGGAGGTACCATTGAGGAATGACTGCATAGTGCCAGAGTACAATCCGGTCAATGGCCCGGGTGTAAAGAGTCAGCTCTTCACGGGTTGTTGCCATGATGGCGTTATCAATCATACGGTCCAGCGAGTCGAGTTTAATGCCGGAAAGGTTTTGTCCCGCGTCACTGTCTGCGCTGGCGCTGCCCCAGAAATTTTTCAATTCGGTACCGGGGGTAATGCCAGGGTAAAAGCCGTGAATGATCATATCAAAATCAAACGTGCGGATCCGATTGATGTACCGCGAGGCATCTACGGTATTGATGCTGGCGGCAATACCCAGTTCACTGAGATTGCGGACGAATGGAATCACAAAGCGTTCATGTTCAGGGTCAGTTAACAGAATTTCAAACTTCAGTGGTTGACCATGGGGATCAACAAGAGTTTTGTTGTCGTAGCGATAACCTGCCTCTTTCAACCATTGGAAGGCCAGTGTCTTGTTGTTTCGCCAGTTGCCTGAACCGTCTGTGTGAACCGGCTCCCAGCGGGCGGTAAACAGCTTATCAGGAAGCTCATCCTGCCAGGGAGCCAGTAACGCCTTTTCTTTTTCAGAAGGAGGCCCATCCGCGGCAAGGTCTGAATTAGAGAAAAGACTGTAGGCCTGATAATACATACCAAAAAACAGGTGTTGATTCATCCAGTTGAAATCCAGCGCCTGGGAAATGGCTTTTCTGACTGTTCGGCTGGCAAAAACCGGTTTTCTCAGATTGAATACAAACGCTCGCATGCCCAGACTTTTGTTGTTTATTTTTTCCTGAATGAATTTTGCTTTGCCTGTCTGCGTTGGTTTATACGCCTGTGACCAGCTTCGGGGATTGGCATCAATACGGAGGTCGTACTCTCCTTTTTTAAAGGCCTCAAGGGCAATGCCATCATCCCGGTAGTAGTCGGTTCTGATAAGATCAAAATTATGTCGACCTTTGTTGACGGCCAGGTCAGCTGCCCAATAATCCGTAACACGTTCATAGGTAACAAAGCGTCCGGGGCTGAACTCTTTTACCCGGAAAGGTCCACTGGACAGTGGGGGCTTCAGTGTCGCCTTGAAGAGATCACGCTCTGGCTGCTGCCAGTAGTGCGCTGGCAGCACCCTGAGTTGCGAAAGTCGAAGAATCAGACTTTTGGCTGGTGGCTCAGAAAAACTGAAACGAACGGACGTAGGCGATAGTGACTCGACATTCTCAATGATTCCATAAAGATGCCTGTAGTGAGGTGGGCCTCGTTTCTTCAGTGATTGAAAGGTATAGACAACATCTTCTGAGGTAATCGCGTGTCCATCATGAAACCGCGCATGGGGATTCAGATGGTATATGACCCATCGAAAATCATCGGGATACTCAATTTGCCGGGCGATCAGGCCATAGACTGAATAGGGTTCATCACCGGCCTTGACCATTAACGGGTCATAAAGAAAGTAGCTGCCATCCGCCCAGATGCCTTTTGGGGCAAACGTATTAAACGTATCAAAACTGCCGACAACGCCTTTTCTCAGAGTGCCGCCTTTGGGAGCATCGGGGTTGGCATAGCCAAAGTGGGTAAAATTTTCTGGATATTGCAGCGAGTTATGAAAGCTCAGTCCATGAGCTATCGTTGAATTTTTATCAGCAGGGTTTGCGAAAGCATGCACAGAGTAAATAAGACTGATAAATAGAAATCCATTTTTCAAAAAGTCAGTCATCCAGCGAGTTCCTTGCAATTAGCCACACTTATTGGTTTTTCTGATACCACCAGGTACTCAAATCCAGTGCATAGGGCGCAGGATTTTTCGGGTACTTCAGTTGCTGTTTGTGGACTATCAGCCAGTGGGGCTGGTACCACAGGGGCAGTACATAGTGGTTCCAGAGAATGATTCTATCCATGGATTTGACCAGCGTTAGCAGTTCCTCCCGGGAGTTGGCCCGGGGTATTTTCTCCGTAAGGCTATCAATGGATTTCAGCTTGATACCGGCAATATTTCTGGAGCCGTGCTGGTCAACGGTCGCTGAACCCCATAAGCTGGCCTGTTCTGTGCCGGGAGAGGGCGTGTGGGGAAAGGTGTACAGAACCATATCAAAGTCCTGGTTTCTGAGCCTTTCAACATATTGGGCAGCGTCTACGGTTCTTATAGTCAGTCTGATCCCCATGCTTTCCAGTGTCTTTTGTACTGGAATAAAGATCCGTTCCTCTTCAGAAGAGGATAACAGGATTTCAAGCTCCAGCGGTTTGCCGTTCTGGTTCACCAGCTGGTTGCTGTTGATGGTCCAGCCGCTCTGCTTTAGCAGGGATAGCGCTTTTCTTTTGCGATCCCGGCGGGTCATCCCGGGCTCATTCCCCGGTGGAGTCCATGCCTGATCCAATGCTTGTTTCGGAATTTCATGTTTCCATACTGAGAGCAATTCTGTTTCCTGTTCTGAGGGTTTTCCCGAAGCTCCCAGTTCTGTCCCGGCAAAAACGCTGTCTGCCCGATGGTACATACCATGGAATAGGTGTCGATTGATCCAGTCAAATTCGATGGCGTATCCCAGCGCTTCTCTGACCCCCGGCTCTGATAGAATCTCTCTTCTGGCGTTGTAGGTGATGGTTAAGGTCTGCGGGTTATGATTGCTTAAAGATGTGCGAATTAATTGGTTTTTTTTCAGTGCTTCATCCCGTATCTGGTCGTGCCAGACGCGAGGGTCGCTGATGGTTTTGAGATCGTATTCTCCTTTCTGCAGAGCTTCTAAAAGGACATGGCTGTTTCGATAATATTCGTATTGAATGCGGTCAAAATTGTGTCTTCCCCGGTTAACGGGCAGATCTTTCCCCCAGTAGTTGTCGACCCTGGCAAAGGTTATTGAGCGGCCGGGCTCTATTTTAATGGGTTTATAGGGGCCACTGCTGACAGGAATCTCCATGCCGGGAGAAGAGAAGTCACGGTTTGCCCAATAGTGTTTGGGAAGAATGGGCATTTGCCCCAGAATCAATGGCAGTTCCCGGTTATTGCTGTGCCTGAACACAAAAAGCACTCTGTGGCTGCTGGTGGCTTCTACCTTCTCGACATCCTGATAGAACTGCTTGTAAAACGTTGACCCTTTTTCCCGGAGCAGGTCAAAACTGAACTTAACATCATAAGCTGTGACGGGTTGGCCATCATGGAATCTGGCCGCAGAGTTTATGGCAAAGGCTACCCAGGTATTATCAGGGGCAAGTTCAATGCGCTCGGCAATCAGGCCGTATTTGGTCAGGGGCTCATCCCAGGATCTGGCCAGTAGTGTGTCATACATCATATAACTGCCAGCCGCGGCTGTGCCACGATCTATATAGGGGACAAGACTGTCAAAATGACCAATAACGCCCTGTTTCAGCTCACCACCTTTTGGTGCATCGGGATTAACATAGTTAAAGTGCCGGAAGCTCTCAGCATACCCGGGCTCACCATAAAGGCTGATGGCGTGTCTTAACCTGCTGTTCTGGTCGGCAGCGGACAGCATTGGACTGATACTCAAGACACAGATGATCAGCGGTGTTGTTAATCTGAAGACGGTAAACCCCATAGCCGTAATCCCGATGTCTGTTGTTTAAAGACTTATCTTATTTTTGGGAGAGATGATCAAAGCTCAGGACCTTCCAGCACAAAGCTATCAGGATAGCATCTGCCGGAAAGGTGGGGGAGTCAGAAGTTGCGGGTTACATTGACAAATAATGTGACCTGCTGGCCGGGGTGAATAAATTTGCCACTCATATCGCTGTTCCAATCTCTGATCTGGGCGACATTCACATTAAACTTTGAGGCAATTTTGGCCAGGGAGTCACCGGAACGGACTTTGTAGTGTACCTTTCTCACAACCGCATTTTGTGAATCCTGTTTCTTCCAGACCACCAGCTTCTGATTAATTCGCAGCGTATCTTTGGGAGACATATTGTTCCAACGAGCCAGCTCGTTAACACCAACCTCATACTTTTGGGCAATGGTCCAGAAGCTGTCGCCAGACTTTACCAGATACTCAACTTTGTAACGGCCATTCACCGAACGATCTTGCTTTGCTGCAAGGCGCTGGCCAGCACTGAGTGTGTAACTTTCTGCTGTTTTCGCCGCTACCGGGATCATCAGGCCCTGACCAATACGGATAATGGTTCCGCTGAGTTTATTGGCCTCGGTAATGACATTGACACTGGTCCGGTATTTCATGGCAATGGTGCTCAGGGTGTCACCCGAACTCACTGTGTAGCGATCCCATTTTACCCGTTTCTCCGGCGGCAGGTTTGCCAACTGAGTCCGGAAATGTTCAGCATGAGAGACTGGAACTACCAGGTGGTGAGGCCCCTCCGGTGGCGTTGACCAGCGGTTCAGCCCGGGGTTGAGTCGGTAGAGTTCTTCCAATTCGACCCCTGACAGTTTGGCTGCCTTGGCCATATCCAGCTGACCACTGGTATCTACCTTGGCGAAGTAGGGCTTATTGGGA
The DNA here is from genome assembly GCF_049310165.1 of Endozoicomonas sp. ALE010. Lineage (NCBI taxonomy): Bacteria > Pseudomonadati > Pseudomonadota > Gammaproteobacteria > Oceanospirillales > Endozoicomonadaceae > Endozoicomonas > Endozoicomonas sp. ALE010. Next base: position 88,238 of record NZ_JBLYNV010000001.1, read on the forward strand.
ATTTTGTTCAACTGGACGCCATGTTTGGATGGGTTTCGAACCACTTTGCCAAGAGCGATCAGTTTCGGCACATAGGCCGTGGTTTCTCTGGGAAGGTCAAGTGCCCAGAAACGGGTAGATTTACCGAGCTTTTTGTTTTTCCGAACAGCCCGCTGTACCCGGCCGGGGCCAGAGTTAAACGCTGCCAGTGCCAGCTCCCAGTCGCCAAACCTGTTGTACAGGGTTTGCATATAGTCCAGTGCTGCACGGGTAGAATGTACCACATCCCGGCGACCGTCATACCACCAGTTCTGATGGAGGCCGTAGTGTTTACCCGTTGCCGGCATAAACTGCCAGAGCCCTGAAGCACCTGCATGAGAGTATGCGAAAGGATCGAAGCTACTCTCTACAATGGGCATCAGTGCCAGTTCAAGGGGAACATTTCTCGCTTCCGCTTCTTTGACAATAAAATAGAGATAGGGCTCTGAACGTTTGGAAATCTGGCTGAAGTAAGACTTGTGACGTTTATACCAGTTCAGTTCAGCCTGAATTCGCGGGTTATTCTGGTCAAGATCCATTGCCAGACCTGACTGAATGCGAACCCACAGGTCGTCGATGATCACCGGTTCTTTTTTTTCAGGCGTTATCTTCTCCGGTGTTGTGACCTCCGCTTTTTCCACAGAAGGCTTTTCAACAATAGGCCTGGTTTCTTTCTTGACCGTGGATGCCGAAGATGAGGGCGAGTTACTCACCAGCTGACAACCCGTCAGAAACAGCGAAAGGGCCAGCGTTGGCAGAGTCCGTCGGGGAGGGCCAAAAGTAAATCGCTGGCCTGTTAAGTAGGGGGCTTTGGTCATATATAGGGTTCTGAGTATTATCAGTTCATTATTTTACCACTATCAAAAATTATCCTTCCATGCTCGGATTACCCTTAGAACGTCGATTGGGCTGGCACTTGAGGACGGATCCCTGTCAGAGGCGGCTTGAATAACTTCCGGTTGGTCTGATCTGAGGAACGGATTTGTGTCCAATTCCTTTCTCAGGGTTGAGGGCACGGTAGGCCGGTTTTCAGAGCGCAACTCAGCGACTTGCATAACCTGTTCCTGTAGCTTCCGGTTATTTGGCTCCACTGCTCGGGCAAACTCAAGATTGGCCTGGGTGTATTCATGGGCACAGTAAATCCGTGTATGGCCAGGGAGTGAAGCCAGACGGGACAGACTGCTGTACATCTGTTCTGCCGTCCCTTCAAATAATCGGCCGCAACCACCAACAAATAGAGTGTCTCCACAAAAAAGCGCTGGATTTTCATCCTCGCCGGAATCGGTAAAGTAAGCAATATGGTCCAGTGTGTGGCCGGGAGTGGCCAGAATTTTAAACTGGCAGGTGCTGAGCTCAACCGTATCATTATCACGCAAAGGGTGAGTGATTCCCTTGATGTCCGGGTTATCAGGACCGTAAACCGGAATATTTCTGTTGCGGGTCAGTTCAGCGACTCCGCCAATATGATCAAAGTGGTGGTGGGTAATGAGAATACCCACCAGATTGAGTCCATGATGATTCAGTGCCTGTTCAACTGGCCTGGCATCACCGGGATCAACCACAAAAACATCCCGGCTATCCGGTGAATGAAATATCCAGATGTAGTTGTCATTAAATGCGGGTATCGGAGATATAATCAGCATCGCCTTGAATGTCCTTTCTTTCATCCCTGTGATCATCGTTGATACTGCTGCACAGGGAAGATCAGTTTTGAGCCTGTATGTGCTATGAGGTTGTCCGGTTGAAGATGTTATAGCCGATATCTGCTGATGTCATAGAATAATATTTTCTGTATAAACTCGATCTTAACGAGGTTAACATGAACAGACCTGATGATGAAAAGTCTCTGGGATATTTATTGGTACAATAATTTGCATGATTCGACCATTTCAGAAAAGGACCAAAAGCAGTTTCTCTGACCGTATTGGAGGCTTGCGTCGCTGGCTGGATACCGACTCAGGAAGGTTACTGGTTGACTATGAAAAAAGTCTGCTGGAAAGAGAGTTAGGTACCATCTTTGGTTTCCATGCGGGGCAATACTCTGCCTCCTGGCATAAAGATCTGATGTTCAGCAGTCCGGTAAGAAGGCAGTTTATCCTCGGTTCCAGTCATCTTGCCGATTGCCCGAGACCACAGGTGATGGCTGATCCCCATTACTGGCCAGTGTTACCGGGAAGCCTGGATCTTGTTCTGTTGCAACACACGCTGGAAATTGTGGACAGCCCGCATCGCTTGCTCAGTGAGGCGGCGAATACCATTATACCGGACGGTAAGCTGATAATTATTGGCTTCAACCCTTACAGCATGACCAATATTGCCCGGTGGTGTGTACCAGGTCAGCGTCGTCTTCTCAGGGATGCGCACTTTATTTCGCCGTCAAGGTTGAAAGACTGGCTTGCCCTGCTCAATTTCAATGTGGAAAGAATCGTTTATGGTGGCTATGTTCAACCGCTGAAACGTTTCTTTACTGGTTTGCGTGGTGATCTGATTGAACAAAGGCTGGAACAACTCCAGCTGCCGGTCGGTGGCTTTTATATGATGATTGCCACCCGGGAAACCCCCGGGCTGACCCCGGTAAGAAAGGTGTGGTCCGATGTGCGCAGGCGTTTTGTCGGTCAGCCATTGACCCGCCCCAGTGCTGGTAGAACCAGTTCCGTGAAAGTAAACAAAGACTGGAGTTCTTTTGAGTCAGACAGTTGAAATTTTTACCGATGGTGCCTGTAAAGGAAACCCCGGGCCCGGTGGCTGGGGTGTGTTACTTCGTTACGGCACTGTAGAGAAAGAGCTATTTGGCGGTGAACCCGAAACCACCAATAACCGGATGGAACTTATGGCGGCGATAGAAGGGCTGAAGGCTCTGAAACGGCCCTGTTCAATAATTCTTACTACCGACTCCCAGTATGTCCGTAAAGGTATCACCGAATGGATGACCGGCTGGAAACGGAAAAACTGGAAAACAGCGGCGGGTCAGCCAGTGAAAAATCAGGATCTCTGGCAGCTGCTGGACCAACAGAATCAACGACACGATATCGATTGGCGATGGATCAAAGGCCATGCCGGTCATCGGGAAAATGAAATTGCTGACCGGCTGGCCTGTAAGGGTGCGGAAGCTTTCAAAAAGTAGACAGTCTTCTGGCCAATATTTGAGAACCGTTAACTATGCGACAGATTATTCTTGATACAGAAACCACCGGTATTGACCCTAAACAAGGGCACCGGGTTATTGAAATAGGCTGCGTGGAGATGATTGACCGGAAACTCACCGGTAACCATTACCATGCCTATATCAACCCGCAGCGGGTGGTAGAGCAGGAAGCCATCGAAGTTCACGGCATTACCAATGAGTTTCTGGCCGATAAGCCGGTGTTCAGTGCCATTGCCGATGAATTTCTCGAGTTTATTCGCGGAGCCGAGCTGGTTATTCATAACGCAGCGTTTGATGTTGGTTTTATCAACCATGAGTTTTCCCTGTTACGCCGGGGGTTCCCCAATGTAGAAGGCTGCTGTGGTGTGCTTGATACTCTGGCCCTTGCCAGAAAAAAACATCCGGGCCAGAAAAATAATCTGGATGCTTTATGTAAGCGGTATTTCATTGATAACTCTTCCCGAACCCTGCATGGCGCTTTGCTGGACTCTGAGATTCTGGCGGAAGTCTACCTTGCCATGACCGGCGGGCAGACGGCTCTTTCCCTTGGCAGCAGTGAGGATGGTGCTGGTGATTCGGAAGAGGGCAGTATTATCCGGCGACTGGCTGCAGGCAGGCCTGCGCTGCGAGTCATCTCTGTCAGTGATACTGAGTTGCAAAACCATCAAAACAAGCTGGAACAGATTCAAAAACAGTCGGGTAACTGCCTGTGGCTTGCTAACGATTAGTTCATAATTTTAATGTGTCTTCAGGGTATGGAAAGGAATCAAGGAGTTTACTTTGCCACTGGATCATGATCTTACCGATGTGATGGATGTGAACTATTCACCTTTGCAAGGCCTGCAACCTGAACTGATTGGCCAGTGCTGGCTGGTACTGTTTGAAGGACAGGTTGTTTTAAATGACGAAAGCACCGGAGAAAACTTCCTCTGGTACAGTCTCGACAAGTTTCAGCTGGCAATCAAACAACAGGCGATAGTCACCGGCTATTTTCATGGCAAGGCAGCAGGGATTGTTGAACTCACAAGTCTCACCGTTGAAACAGGTACTATAAGCATCAGGGCCTTACTGTCTGAGTCAGACTCAACGGTTTATAGTTTCCTTAGCCATGGCCTGCAGATCCTGACTTCACGCAGGGAACATGCCTTTTGTGGCTGTTGTGGTCATCAGATGCAGGAAAAAGTCGGAGAGTGGGCAATGGCTTGTGCCCAATGTGAGCACCATGCCTATCCGAGGATTTCTCCCTGTGTCATTGTCCTGGTGATCCGGGGGGAAGAAATGCTTCTGGTTCGACATCATCGCCATGGTAAAGCGTCAACCATGCATACGCTGGTGGCGGGTTTTGTCGAGCCCGGGGAGAGTGCCGAAGAGGCTGTGCATCGTGAGGTACTTGAGGAAACAGGCCTTACGCTGGGCAAACTCCATTACTGTTTCAGTCAGAGCTGGCCCTTTCCCCATTCATTAATGATGGGGTTTCATGGGGAGTACACAAGTGGTGAAATTGTCCTCGAAGAAAAGGAACTCAGCTTTGCCGGCTGGTTTCATCGGGATAATCCGCCAGAGCTGCCACCGGGTTTTACTATAGCCAGAAAGCTGGTGGATTTATTTGTTTGATATTATCCAATCATATTTAAATACTTATAAGAAACCTGAAATATTTGTGGCAAAGTTAATCATTGAGAAAGGATGAAACGCCAGAAAGATCACCGAGAATAGCGGAGATCTTTGCCTAACAAGAGGGGATTTCAGACCAATTTCGATTTCTTTAGCCTTACCAATTACCGAACCTATTACCTAAAGAGTCGAGGACCAGGCCGCCATCAGGTACCTGACCTCCCTGTGGGGTTGCAATCAGCACAAAGCCGTCGGAACAGGCGAAAAAATCTCCGTTACCGCCACAGGCAGCACTGATTGAATACCAGCCATCGTCTGATATAAATGGATTGGCTCCCAGGCCAAGATTTCTTAAATCAGCGGTATATTGATGGTTATCAAGGAAAAACTGCTCCTGTCTTCCGGCAATGTCCAGCAGTGCTGTCTGTCCTTCGGCACGCCGACCATTCTGGATAGCGTTTTGGTAACTTGGCACAGCAATAGAGGCCAGTATGCCAACAATAACAACGGCGATAATTAGCTCGATAAGCGTAAAGCCTGAGGCTTTTCCCATGTTATTTTACTCCTGATGTATTGCTATTGTTCTATCCAGCCACTGCGATGCATACCGACTTCATTGACAGCACCGCTGTATCCGGTATTCAAATCGATCAGGTTCCTGTCTTTACCGAGGGGGACTCTGTCTTTATCGAGGGAGCCATTGTCTTTACCGAGGGAGACAATAGTGGCATCACCGGGCATCCCTACAACGGAAAATAAGGAAAACCGGTCATGTATCTCTTTATCATTATCATTGTCTACGTCCCGAATCGCCGAAGCAGTGTGAAGGTCCACCACATAAAAGCGGCTGGAACCGATACTGGGTGTGCAGATGTTGGCCCCCGGGGCAGAGGAGGGAGCGTAGGTGCTGTAGAGCAACTGACCGCTGTAAACATCGCCGGTGGTGGTTGTCTTTTCCCCCGAAGCGGAAAGGTTGATATACCAGCCGTTACTGCTATCCAGTAGCGACAAGCCATTAGCGGTTTGCTGATCAGTACCCTGCTGGATAAGGTTACGGCTGGCATCGTACAGACTGCTATGGGAAATAACGTTGGGTGGTGTTGTGCAGTCATTACAACTGCCAAAGCGGTTATAGAAAATATTGGTATCACGGATAACGTAGTAACGGTCAGTATTTGAAGTGGCCATGGGGTTGGCCCGGTTACCACTGCCCAGTACTACCGCATCATATGCACGTCCCCGGTAAGTGGTTCTCACCAGCTCCGGTTGGTACATAAAACGACGATCGTCGATACTATCCGGAGATGGGCGTATATCTGTCTCATCTGCCCCAAGCTCTGCCAGCTTGATCATGGACCACAGGGCAGTTTCAACATCGGGAGCATTGGCATCAGGATAAGCCTTACCGATATCAATTCTGAAAACATTGCCACCGGTATCTGCAAAGTAGACCCGGTCTGTAAGGCCGTCACCATTACTGTCCATGGGTGCGGGGGATGCCACCACACTCCATTTCAGATCACTGCTTTCGTACTGTATCGGGTTTGCTGTATCAATGGCGTCAGGGGCAGTAAACGATTGGATTAATGACCCTGACGAAGCGTCAACGAAGAACAGGCCCCGGCCATTTTGTGAATATTTCCTGACTTTATGAGAGTCACCCGCTGCGTCGATAAAATCTTCACCCTGGCGATCATCATCATTGGTTGAGTCATAACCGGCACCAAAGGCAAGAGCATATTTATAGTTGATTGAGCTGGTCGTTACCTTGCCTTCGGTGGTCGTCACCAACTCCCGATGGCCCGGCAAAATAACAGGTACCGGTGTTGACCAGCTTTGGCCAAGCTCGGTAAATCCGGGCATGGTATGGTCAATCCGCCAAAGCAGGGTAGGAGTGCCATCCGGATTGGAAACGTCAATGGCATAGTAACTGCTGCCACCCCGGCGCATGCCGAAATAGAGGATCATGCGATCACCATCGGTATGTTTGATATTGCCGTCTTTGTTATAGTCAAGGCGGATCACGCTTATCTGGCCATCAAGCCCGTAGGGGTGGCCTGCATCATCACGGTTTTCATAGAGCTTTGCTGCGTTACCGGCGGTTTCTCCGGCAAAGAATGACCAGTTCTCAACCACGTTATTCCCCTGATCCTCAATAAAATGCAGGACGCCATAGTTGGTGCCAAAAGCCAGTCGTATATCGGGATTATTTTCACTGTACTCAGTGCCGCTGCCATCAGTATCGCCATAATTCAGAGTTACTGGTCTTGAATGAAGAATATCACCCAGAACCCAGTCCAGCGTATTGCCACTGCTGTCCAGTCCTTTGACCCAGTTAATCAGATCTGTAGCGGTGAAGCTCTCATTACCGTCAAGATTAAAACGGCTCGTATCAATATTATCCAGTGAGCCAATTGACTCCTGATTTTGAGCATTAACCAAATTGGTATAAAACGTCCCCCTTGAGTTTAGAAGGGTTGCCCCTAATCCCCCACTGGCCACATCACTACCATCATCAACAGTTCCCCAATACGTGCTACGGCCATCGGCAATCCGATTGCTGCCATCATCCAGTGCCACATCACATCGCCGATCAATCACGGTACCTGGCACGTGATCATCCAAATCTGTACAGGCAGGACTTGAGTCATCCTTATAGATTTTCAATTTTTTCAGATTGCCTTTCCATCGAGCGGAGTCGGTTGGGAGGAACATGGCATAGTAAGCATTGTCCAGCGACTCAGTTCGCTTGAATGTATTTACGGCAACTGCAGGAGAAACGAAGGTGCTGGTTTGCTGGAGAATTTCTCCCAGGGCACCCTGGAATGCTGAAGCGATATCGTTTACGACCACACACCCGGTGTCAGCGTCTATATTGCTGCCAACGGTTGTATAGCAGACTCCGTTTCCTTTATCTGCGGTCTCGCGTAACAGAGGCTGATCTGTCGCAAAACCAATGGTGTAGGTAAATGCTTTTTGATTTCCGGTAGCAATATTACCATCAAGTCCACCTGGTCCTGGCTTTGCCAGATATTCGGCAAGCTTTGGCAGACAATTTTCACTTAACCCACCACTGTTATCAGCATAATTATCACAGCTGGTAATGGGTGTCAGGCCATCGATCAGCAACCGATTATCAGATTTGACTCTGCTATTTACCGCAAACTCAGCACTCGGCTCTCCATCGGTTACGTATATGATGTACAGGTTTTGACAGGGTTTAACCACTGGAATATCGCCATATTCACTGGTGGTTTTGTATCGGCTTCCAGGGATTTGTTCTACACTGGTGTCCCGGCTGCCGGTCAGTTGTCCTCGATATAATTCCCGCCCCATAAAAAAGTTAAGGACTTCGTAGTAGGCACCACAAAGAGGTGTTCCGCCTTCTGGATCAATATAATTCAGGTCATTCAGAATATTGCTGCTATCCGGACTTATTCGGCGTCTGATATAGCCCCCTCTGCCCCGATCACGGCCATTCAGAAAAGCAGCAAGGCCGAAGTCTACTCCGGGGTTATTATTGATAAGATCGGTAATTGCATTAACTGCCAGGTTAATCCGGGTTCCGGGAGGTTGGAATTCAGTCTGATTATACCAGTTAAGGTAATTGCCAGGGCAGGTTGCGCCAACAACTGTTCCGGATGTTCCGAAAAAATAAACTGGAGTACATGGGCTGCCATCAACTAATAACTCGTAATTCCAGTAAATGGTGTAGCGGCTACTGGGATTTCGGCTACCACCATAAATAATTGATGGGTTATAGGGGCGTTTGGGGATAGAAGGGGCATCATAGTCCATACTCCCGGATGTATCTAACAAGATCATCACCTGGGGCCTGGCATTATTGTTAATATTGGCACCAGTAAACAGTTCCGTATCGTCAGCATGGGCAGCAAGTTGATACTGCAAAAGTACAGCGACAAGTGCCGCAGATTTAATGCCTTGTAAAATCACTCTATGCCACATTATACGACCAAATTTGTTATTCATGTTTATGTTGAAACCAGAACTTTCTGGTACGGCCCCTGGCTGTTTCTATGGGCTTGCCGTTGCCACTATATTGCCGACATTGACATTCCAATCCCCGGTTGCTGAACCACCCTGTTCACCCAACATTACTTTATAGGTGTTCATGGCCAGGGAGGTGGCTATGCCTGACTGTGCACTGTTCGTTTGAATCTGGTAAAACTCAACGCTGTACTTACCAACGCCACTGGCATTCTCGCTGCGGGGTAACGTCTGGCTGGAAGCCTGATAGTGAATGCTTGGGCTGGGCGCTGTATTGTTGGCACCACAGGTATGTGCCAATTTCTCTGGCTCGTCCATGGTATCGTCAGGGTCGTATGGGTTATAGGGAGCCTGGTCCGCCCCACAGATGCCCCGGTCAAAACTGTCCATGCCCATAACAGCAATCTGGTTGAGCGTTGCCTGTGCCTGGTTGAACGTAATCAGCTTTATTTCCGCATTGGCGATCATGCGCGGTGACCGGCTGGACTGGTTTACCAGTGTGACAGCAATAGTGGTCAGCATCATCAGAAACAACAGGGAAACCATCAGAATCATACCGCCCTGTTTTGCTTTGAACTGTGTCATCCCCGGTCACCGATAGGTCTGGTTATAGAGAAAGATGGTGGTACTGGCTAAACGACGATTGCGGTTATCGCCATTGGGCTGAACAGTAATGTCGCCCATCTGGTAGGTGCGAAAATCTTCAAAGGCATTGATTTGATCGGTAGTGGCCAGCAGGTAAAGTTTGATGCTTTGTACGTCATTCCATTGTTGCTCTGTCCAGTTATTAGTGTTGGCCGGTGTTCCCTGATAGCGGTTTACCTGACCATCGCCATTATCATCAATGCCCAGAAATACGCGCATGGCTTCGATATTGTTGGCCAGTGTGGTTTCAACCAGGGCGTCATTGACAAGACGGGTCAGCCTCAGCTGATTATCCCGAAGATAAAACAGGCTGAACTGATATTCCCGAATCTCCTGGTCAGCGGAAATTAACGGGGCATTGGCAGAACGGAAAAGGTGGCCTTCCTGAGTATTGGCGACCAGGTAGTTGGTGTCTGCCACTGGATTGGTAACCACTTCGCCAATTGCTCCCCGGAACAGCAGCCAGTCAGAAGGGAGGCCATCATTGGCGGTATAGTCTCCGGGCTGCCCGGCAGCGCAGCCGAAAATATCGTTACTGGCCCGTCCGGCCATAAATGCGGGGGAAGGGGTCAGGGCTGCAGCAATGCCAGTGCAATCATCGCTAACCGCCAGGCCATTTTGATTGATGCTCTCTGGCGGCAAGCCATTGATATACCCTGCAGAGCGAAGGTCGCGGGAGATGATGGCCAGTGCTGTGCGGGCATTATCATTGAGAGTAATCATGGCACTGCTGTCACGCTGGGCGGTAAAGGTGTTGAGATAGAGAACGGCCACACCAGCCAGCAGAAATAGCGAAAGGGTGACAGCGACCATCAGTTCAACCAGGGTAAACCCCTGTTGTCTTTTATCACTGGCAATGGCCCGCGGGTTTTTTATCATGACTTTCCTCACATCCATGTACTGCACCTAACCGATGGTGGTTTGTATCACCATGACCCGACGAAGATCATTATCCACTGTGGAGCGATAGCCTGCATCTGCGTCTCCGCAGGTAACCGCTGCCCTGGTATCGGGGCGGGTAAATTTTCCCCGCCAGACAATCGTCAGGGTCACATCGGTATTATTGATGTTGATGCATGCCCGTGGTGAAATGAGACCACCTGCTCCTGTGTCTGCAGCAGTCTGCACCTCATTACCAAAGAGAGCCGCTCCCCACTGCCAGAGGTCAAAGGCGGCTGTTTGCGCGGGTGTACAGTTAGAATTCGCCCCGTCGCACAGGGTTGCTGGCAGGGCTGGTGCGGCAGCAATATCGCCGTTGTAGCTGGCCAGCCCGGAATTATTGGCATTAATACGGGCTAACAGATCCTCAGCCAGTTGTAAGGCAATGGATCGTTGTTGTACTTCAACAATATTCTTTCGTGACTCAACCACGAGACCGGCAATGCCTAACAATCCCACTGATATGATGATCATGGCCACCAGCACTTCAATCATGGTAAAGCCGTTATTTCTGTTCATCACTTGTTTCCTGGGCATTGCCGGTATCTGTCTCAAGCTGTTCCTGAACCTTTCCAGTTATCAATAGTGATGTAGCGCCACCACCATCAATACTCAATGTTGCAGTATGAGAAGCTTTGGCATCATTGATAACAACATTGGCACCGGTGAAAAGCCCCCGTGCATCAAAACTGAACTGTGCGGCAGTCGAATTGATCGCGGTACCGGAAAGGGGAGGGAGTTGCATTATGTTGACACCATTGGCGGTTACCGTGCCATTATTTCCAGCCCAGCCATTATCCGGTGAGATAATAACATCAGTACCACGGGTGATCGCTTCTGAGCGGGCAAATGCCAGGATACTCTGTATCTCTTCAGCATGACTGCGGACCCGATTATTGGCAATACTCTCGGTAAGGGAGGGATAGGCAATAGACGACAGAATACTTAGAACGGTCAGGGTGATGATCAATTCTACCAAAGTAAAGCCAGCAGAATTTTCAGGTATGAACTCTCTTATCTTTTCATCCATTTTTTTCATCGATGGTGCTGATGGCGTTATTGTTATTATTAAAAGTCAGTGATTGTATATCTTTTCTCACCTGATTTCTCACGTCATTCGAGATAAACGGTAGCTATTTTTGGATAAATGGCAATTAATTTCCCGATATGAGAGGGTTTCGACAATAAAAAAGCCAACCGTGAAATTATCCAGGGCTGGCTTTTTGTGATGATCTATCAGGAGACAACTTTTTTTCACAAACAGTTAACAGACAGTCGTCTATTAGTTAGGAAAATAGGCACCAAGCTTGGTAGCCAGCATCATGTTTCCTTCAGCACGCAACTTACCCATCATAAACGCCTGCATGCCATCAATTTCTCCTGACATCACACCGGACATGGTTTCACTGTCCATAATCAGTGTTACGCTTGGGTCGTCATGGGTGCCAGCAACAATATCCAGAGACCCATCTTTAATGATCAGATGGTAGGCATCAGCATCTTCAATATCAAACTGGAAAATCTCATCGACGCCCGCAGCTGCATCGGTATTAAAGCGGCTTTTCATGGACTCAATGATTTCGGCAGGAGTGCTCATATTTTCTTTATCCTTCTTCTTAACATTAAGCATTTCTGGTTAGACAAAGCGAATGGTATGAGTATTAGCCGAATGTGTCAACGAAATTCAAACGCTTGTATGAATCTCTGGCGGTAAAAATTTCCGGCACCCATCACTTTTTTATAGTCCCCGCCAATGATAAATCAGTTATCATATAGGCCATTTTGATATTGGAACTCACAAGCCTTTCTAAGGAGGTCCCTTTGGAGTATCTGGCAGACTTTATTTTGTTTTTGGCCAAAACGTTTACCCTGATTGGTGGTGTGGTGATTTTAGTGGCTCTGGTGACAGCAATAGGTCAGAAAGCCAGAAAAATGCACAAGGGACATCTTGAGATTACTCGTCTTAATGAACACTACGAGCACCTTCAGGCGGATTTGAAACATGCCTTGCTGGATAAGGCTGAGCTGAAAAAAGAAGCCAAAGAGCAGAAGGAAAAGGCGAAGCTGGAGAAAAAAGCCAAAAAAAATAAAGAGTGTGAGGAAGAGGGTAAACCAAGAGTTTTCATACTGGATTTTCATGGCGATATTAAAGCCTCAGCGGTCAAATCGCTGAGGGAAGAGATTACGGCAGTTCTTTCTCTCGCAGATAAAGAGCGGGACGAAGTGGTGATCCGGCTGGAAAGTGGTGGCGGTCTGGTTCATTCCTATGGTTTGGCTGCATCCCAGCTGAAGCGAATCCGCGATAAAGGAATTAAGTTGACGGTCACCGTCGATAAAGTGGCTGCCAGTGGTGGCTATATGATGGCCTGTGTTGCCAATCATATTGTTGCAGCACCTTTTGCGGTACTGGGCTCTATTGGCGTAATGGCACAGTTGCCCAATGTTCACCGTCTTTTGAAAAAGCATGATGTGGATATTGAGTTACACACTGCCGGTGAGTTCAAGCGCACTTTGACCGTTCTTGGGCAAAATACCGAAAAAGGACGGCAGAAATTTATCCAGGATATGGAAGATACACATCTGCTATTCAAGGATTTTGTCAAGACCGAGCGGGAAGTTGTTGATATTGATCAGGTTTCAACCGGTGAAATCTGGTATGGTCAGAAAGCCCTGACGCTCAACCTTATTGATGAGATCAGCACCAGTGATGAGTATATCTACCGGAGGGTCGATGAGGTTGTTCTGGTACAGGTTGAGTATGTAATGAAAAAAGGCGTTGCCGACAAACTGGGGATGGCGGCTGAGTCAGCCCTGGATAACACCTTAATGAAGTGGTGGGGACGGTTTAACACCAGTCGCTTCTTTTCTTAGCAGCACCCGGTTCTTCAGGTATTCATCATTTTTGTTCTTATCTGAGCTGATTAAATTTGAACTATAGATCTAAATAGCAGTCAAATGTTCTATCAGTTATTCAAATGGACAATAATAATGAACCCTGTTGAAGCATCAGTAGCGACTGGTTACCATCATAATCAGTCGCATAATGACAATAATGTCGGTGAGACTAAGCATTGGACGCAGTCCAGAACCGTTCGGGCAGTTGCCGGGGTGGCCGTTTTAGCTTTAGGAGGGCTTGCGGGCCTGGCTGTTTCTTTGTTTGCCAGCCCCCTGGCTGCGATTATTGCCGCTGGTGCTGTAACTGCAGTACTTGGGGTGTGTGTCATTGGGTATTTTTACCACCATAGGGGTGGAAACAGCACAACGACACCACCTGATATACAGTCGCCAGAGCCTATCTCAGCGGATACAGTTAGTCCTGAAGCTCCCATTCAGCCATCTCCATCCACTGCTTCATATATTCCACCATCGTCACCGCCGCCATCCACTGCTTCCTATGCTCCTCCATCGCCACCGACGCCATCCACTGCTTCGTATGTTCCACCATCGGCAGCGACCCCATCCACTGCTCCTTATGTAGACCCGCCAAGGTTTGCAAATTATGCTTCTTATGTGCCATCGGCACCACCTCCATACTCCGCCTTTGCTGAGCCTCCTGCTTCAGCAGGGACTGCGGCCGCGCATGTGCCTCCAGTAACATCAAATCCCCTTCCTGCCGAGCCTCCCCCGGCCTACACGCCACTACCGGAATTCGTTGTAGAAGACCCTTTTGAGCCGCCACCAGCTTATAAAATAGTGGGGCCAGAGGAATGTATACAGATGCAGGAAACAAATGTGGATGCTTTGTTGAGGCAGCATGGGGAAACTATTTATCGAAGTAGTCGAGACGGTAATTGCCTGTACGATTCAGCAGCCCACCAGTGCCCGGAAATAGCCAGAGATGCAACAGATCTTCGACAACAGGTTGCCCGTTTTGCAAGAGAATGGCAGCAGCGCTATCCAGATGGCAACAGCAATTTTTCACCCATCGAGGCACGAGCCTATGCGAGATTACAAGGTGATGTTGGTTATGACGCTGGCAATACCTCCATAACTAATGGACTTGACGAAATAGCCGCTCCGGGATGTTTTTCAGACCATATAGATACTTTTTTTCTGGCACAGGTTGCCAAAATGCCAGTCATTGTCATAGATATTAATAACAATGTGACTCTTGCTGTCGATAAACATGGTCGATCCATTGATTGGCTTGATGCTTATGACAGTAGCCTGGTTCCCCGCAGAAAAATTCTCCTGGTGATTGATGGCCCACACTTTATGGGACGGCAGATGGCGCGGAATTAATTATTCTGCTCCATATCCGTGTTAATCCCTTCTCAAGCGTTCTGACAGGGCAATAGGGGATTCAAAGCGGAATACGACGATGTAGGAAGATACCAGCAGTGAGAGTATCGCTGTTGCCTGGATAATATGCGCTGAAATCTCACCAATCAGATTCTGTCCGCTGGCAAAAGCCGCTATCAGTATTGAAAACTCACTGGTCTGACCTAATCGAAAGCCGACTTCCCAGGCTGTGGACCGATTCTCACTGACCTTGCGCAGCAGAAAACCAAAAACCACCGGCTTGATCAGGATAACAGCCCCAGTCATCACCGTTGCCGGGAAAAGTACCTGGCCAATCAAGTCAAGATTGAAGCTGGCTCCGATAGAAAAGAAGAACAGCACCAGGAAAAAATCTCGTAACGGTTTAAGATTGATGGCTATATATTGGGCGATTGGACTGGTGGCAATACTGATACCGGCAATAAAGGCACCAATTTCATAGGAGAGGTTCAGGCTATGAGCTAACTCCGCAAAGCCAAGACACCAGCCCAGGGCCATCAAAAACAGATATTCATGAAAACGGTCAAAGCGGACCATCAATGGCAGCAGCAGGTATTTAACCAGCATAATAGCGGTGAAGATCAAGGCTGGCAGGGCAATAAAGGCCATGATGAGTTCGTTGTAGTTGGCACTATGCGACGGATTCAGGTTATAAAGCAGCAGGAGCGCAATAATGGCCATCAAATCCTGCAGAAGCAGCAGGCTGACCATGATCTCACCGGTATGTCTGTGATGCAGCACGGTGGTTGGCAAAAGTTTAATGCCGATGATTGTGCTGGAAAACATCATGGTTGCTCCAATGATGATCGCCTCGTTCTGGGGAAGACCAAATGTCAACCCGAGTCCATAGCCCGTCAGGGCAAAGAGAAATGAGCTCAGTAGGCCAACGGTAGCCGTTTTCCTGAGCAGATGGGCAAGGTGACTTGGTTGCATGTCCAGCCCGAGAAGGAACAGCAAAAAGATGATGCCAACATGGGCAATATCATTGAGCAGATTGGTGTCATTAACCACTTCCAGTCCAAACGGACCGAGTATGGCACCGAGGGCTATATAGGCTACCAGCAGGGGCTGACGTGTGAACAAGGCTCCGGTGGCGAGAATCGCTGCCCCGGTGAAAATCAGAAAAAAAGAGAAGAGCAGGGAACCGCTTTCCATCATTCAGGCTCATTCTTGGATTATTTATGGAAAGGACAGTATAACCAACAGTTTGGTTTTCGTGCAGAAGAAGGGGAAAATCTCTTCCAAATAAGAAAGAGATTCCAAACTGTGGTTAGAGCTGATGCCTCAACCGATACACAGGGGGTAATTTATCGGCAGCGGTTTGATAGTCCGTACTAAATGTGGTCAGAGCGGCCAGGGCGTAATCCGGATTCTGATCTTCCCTTAATCTGAAACTACTGAATCCACAGCGCTTGAGGTAATAGAGCTGATCCACAAGAATGTCGCCTATGGCTCTAATGTCCCCTCGGTAATGAAAGCGTTCCCGAAGCAAACGGGCCAGAGAGTAGCCACGACCATCCATAAACCTGGGAAAGTTAACGGCGATGACTTCAAACTGGTTCAGGGCATTGGCCACCGTTTCAGGTTCGTCGTCACTGTCAAACCAGATGCCAACCTGACCTTTATGCAGGCCATTGGCTTTCACAGCCTGATCAATTGACGACACATGGAAGAGCACATTGCCATCAGGTAATACGGGCTCTTCCGGATCCTGCTGCAGAATCTGAAAGTCATCATTTCTGATTTGCTGATCCTTAAGCAGCTTTGGCATAAACCTTCTCCTTGAATGGCTGCACACCAACCCGTCGACAGGTATCGATAAAACGCTCTTCCGGAGTGCGGAGTTCGACGTAGGTCTTCAGGATCTTATCGATGATGTCCGGCACTTCATCCATTTTAAAGGAGGGTCCGAGGATCTTTCCCAGAGAAGCGTCATGCCCGGATGCACCACCGACCTGAACCTGGTAATACTCTTCACCTTTACGATCAACACCGAGAATGCCGATATGACCGACATGGTGATGACCACAGGCGTTCATACAACCGGAAATGTTCAGATCCAGCTCGCCAATATCATGGAGGAAATCCATATCATCAAACCGTCGCTGAATGCTTTCTGCCAACGGAATGGAGCGGGCATTAGCCAGTGCACAGAAGTCGCCTCCCGGGCAGCAGATCATATCGGTAAGCAGACCCTGGTTAGGTGTTGCCAGGTTCAGTGGTTTCAGTGTCAACCAGAGCTCGTGAAGTCGGCTTTGGGGAACATCAGCAAAAATCAGATTCTGCTCGTGGCTCACTCTGAGCTCACCAAAACTGAACTGGTCAGCAAGGTCTGAGATAGCTTCCAGTTGCTCGGCACTGGCATCTCCCGGAGCATCAGCCGTTGCCTTCAGAGTCAGGGTGACAGCACTATACCCCGGCTTTTTATGGGGATGGACATTTCGTCTGAGCCACAGTTGAAAATCCGGTTCGGCGGATAAAGCCAGATCAGTGAAGTCGATATTGGTCAGCTTTTCGTAGTCAGGCTCAGTAAAAAAAGATTGAACCCGATCCATCTCCTGTTGGGGAAGCCTGGCGTCTGTTTCTTTCAGGTGAGACCACTCGCTTTCAACCTTCTTGGCAAAAACCTCAGGTGTCAGCGCCTTCACCAGAATTTTGATTCGGGCCTTGTACTTGTTATCCCGCCGTCCATAACGGTTATAAACTCTCAGTACTGCATCCAGATAACTCAGGAGGTGCTCTGGCTCAAGGGATGGTTTGATAACGGAGCCCACCATGGGTGTTCTCCCAAGACCACCACCAGCCAGGATTTTAAATCGAACATCATTATTTTCATTTAAGAAAGCATGAATGCCGATATCATGCACCTGTGTTGCTGCCCGATCCTGTTCACTGCCACAAACCGCTATCTTGAATTTTCTGGGAAGATAAGCGAACTCCGGATGGAAAGTGGACCATTGCCGGATAATTTCACACCAGGGGCGGGGATCAATAATCTCATCGTGCGCTACACCAGCAAACTGGTCTGTTGTGGTATTGCGGATACAGTTGCCGCTGGTCTGAATAGCATGCATTTCGACAGAGGCCAGTTCTTCCAGAATTTCCGGTACTTCTTCCAGCCTTGGCCAGTTCAACTGAAGGTTCTGCCGGGTGGTAAAGTGGACATACCCTTTATCGTAACGTCTGGCAATGTAGGCCAGTTTACGCATCTGTGTACTGCTCACCATGCCATAGGGAATCGCAATGCGCAGCATGGGGGCAAAGCGCTGTACATAAAGCCCATTCTGAAGACGAAGAGGCAGGAATTCATCTTCTGGCAACTCACCAGCGAGAAAACGACGAGTCTGGTCCCTGAACTGCAGGACTCTCTCATCGACTATCTGCTGGTCGTAATCATCGTATTTATACATGAATTGTTCGTCTGATTAGCCACATCCAGGGAACAGGTCAGAAACCTGGGACAGAGGAAGAATACTGATTTTTACTTATAAGTAAAACTATTATTTATTAATAAAAGTAGGCTAAAAAGTAATAAATCAAAGGGGTGCAATAAGTTGATGGTTGGTCAGGGTTTCGCTAATTTAAATGAGTTGAGACAATATGTGCCATTTTGACAGTATCAAGGAGATAAATAATGAAAGACAGTACAATTGATGCCATTGCGGCTGTTGCATTGATAATGCTGGTTGTTGCGACGGCGGTATACTGGGTCAGTTCTCAGTAAAAGCTTAAGTGTTTTGAGTGACGACATACACCACAAATAAAAGTATCAAAACAAACAGTACGGTTCCGGCGATACCAGCGATGATGTAGTGCGCTGGCTTTCCCTGCTGGAAATCCCTTTCCAGATTCGCCCTTTTCTGAACACCGAATGCAGCAGACAGCGCACTCAACACCACTGATTTAATGCCTGTCCCTTTTCTTTCTGACATCAGCCAACTCTCTTTATCAACTGTTAACATGAACATATTATGATCTTGTTAATTCAGTTGGCAAACAGGTAAGACTAATTGAGGACGATAACCCTGATCCGGTAATGGGTATCTCTGGCTGCAAAGTAGCCGATCCAGCTATCGTTATCAGCATCTGTCCATGATACCAGTTGATCAGCCAGCATTTGGGTACCTCTGGCCCCCAGATCCTTGACATAGGGCAGTAACACATAAGCCATTGCACCGAGAACCAGGCCATTGGTTGCGGATGTCACTGCTCTTTGCAAGGCAATATTCAAACCACCGGTAGTGTAATAATTCAATACCCCATTCATGGCGTAATAGGTTGCTATCGGGAGAATGGTTGCTGCTGCTACAGGAACTACATAGCCTCTGATGTTTTCGGGCAGAGGGATCAGTTGATATCCTGATGAAGTTATCGCCTCCGCCCGCTCACCAATAGAGGTTATCTGATGCTGCAGGTTGGTGATCAGGCTTGTGTCGTCTGAACCTGAAAGGCTCAGGCGTTCATCCTGGCCTGCCGGTATCATTTCATTTAACTGGTAAAAACGATACCCGATTTCCAGCAACCCGGCTCCTGAGGCAAGAGCATAAGCTGACGTTGCATCCCACCCCCTGCCTTTAAAGTACGTCATATAGCCATTGTGAATGGTGTGTTGAATACTGGTCTTTATCGAGTTGTTAAAATCACCGGCAAGCTCAGGCAAATGTTCGAAGCCCAGGTCTCTTCGAATTAAAGACAGCGCACCTCCGGGAACGTTGCCAATCATATTCAGGCCATACCCGACCATCAGCATGGCGATACCGTCAATTGTTTCATCATTCAGGCTATGGAGCATGGGCCATTTCCCAAAGACCTGATGCAAACGACCTTCGTTATGTAGTGTCTTCAGTGAACTGCCAACAACGGAAGACATGCAGTTAAGCATTCGATTGGTGGGTGTTGTCCTCATGAATAGTCTGAAAGTTTCTGTCCTACTCGTCTCTATTACGTTTTTTTCAATTTTTCCGGTGTTTACTGCCGCCGCTACTGGTCTGTCCGGGTCGCCGAGCACCTTTTCGCCATGATTCGCCAGTAATGAATATGCGGTAAAGCCTTCAACAAAATCCGCAGCGCACTGGGCAAAGAGAGAGTCAGTATCCGTAAACACCTGATTCTGGACAAGATTCCGGATTGAATGAATAACATCAATACCCAGAAGTAAATAATTCCAGCGTAAAAGATTTTGCCAGAATGAGTGTGGCTGCCAGGTTACCATGTTCATGGCAATAATGGGGACCACCTGAGGAACAAAAGCACCCACAGCTGCTACCCTGGACAGGTTCTCCTCTTTCTCAAGTATGATTTTTACTTTTTTACCCACCATTTCATCCGTGGTATTCAGTGTTAGATTAATAAACCGATCATTATTTGCACGCTGGATTTTCCCATTATCAACAACAGAAGCTTCCTTGTCATGCCAATACATTTTATTTGACTCTGCGTTTCCTGAACTGAAAAAAGCCTGATCATGTTCTGATTGAAGTCGTATGGGTATTTTACCGTAAATTTGTTCTTTTAATATCTCGGTATCAATTTCCAGTTGAAGTGGTGTGTTGTCTTTGACTGTAATCTCCACAGAGTTGTTATTGCCGGGAGATAGCTTCGAAATATTAACAGCAAAAGAATTAACAGGGAAAACTGAGAAGACAAAAAATATCAGAAAGATTTTACTGTTAAATAACTCAGATATGAGTGACAGCAGGGGCAGGGGATAATAAACAGTCGTATCTGATTTAAATGTTTCAGGTTTTTTTCTGGATTTGAAGGATAATAGAAAAGCCATTATTTACCACCTAAGTAGACAGGCTCTCCTTTGCCACAGAAAAATCTGGAATAATATTGTTTAAAGTTGTTATCTCTGTTGTAGAGACGAATTTTCAAATATTTTAAACGAATCTAATATTTTTTAATCATAATTAATTGAGATACAAAATTTGTTTTTATTCCCTTTGCATTCCCATAAATGGATTAATAAAGATTTATATCTATTATCAAAATCAGTTTTTTTTACTGCTGACTTTCAGTAACCACATCTATACGGTAACGAATCGTATCTGCCAGAAAATATTCTGACCAGCTTCCAGGCTCTGCCTCCATAAATTGAAGAATTGGCTTTTGTACAGTGTTTGCTGCCCAAATACCATATCTCTGAAGAACAGGTGACAATAAATGCGTGGCAGCACCAAGTACCATTCCTTCATAAGTGGCATCAAATAGTTTAAACAACGGAGATGAAACATCAGATCCAGTAGTTAATTTAAATGCACCATAAATGACAGCAGGTATTGCGACACCAAGTGTCAGTAGTTGAAGTTCAGATAATTCCGGTAGTGCCAGGGCTTTATTGATGGATACTCCTATTGCTTCGGCCCGCTTGGTCAATGAATGAACCTGATGGGTCTGGTCCCGCCCTGCCATGCCCTGTTGGGCATACAGCCTCAACAGGATTTCAATAACCCCTGCACCCGAGGCCATTGGCAGAGCGTAGCTCTCATTAAAACTATGAGATTTGAGTTGGCCCTTAAAGAAATCTTCGTACCCTGCCTGAAGAGTAAGCTGAGTGGCTTTAACAATTGACCGGTCCAGTTCATTCTGTAACGCAAGATCCTCAATTGCATTAGAAAAACCAATGGTTTGCTTTAGTAACTTAAAGAAGTCTCCCGCCTCAAAAGCAAAGGTATTAAAACTATAGCCGACCATTATTTTTGCCAGGCCATTGATCGACTCTTTGTTCTGTCCTTGCAAATATTGCCACTCGTCACCGATGTGATTTTTCTGGATGTCAAACAGTGCTGATGCCACTGTGTTTGAGATACAGTCCATCAGCCTCTTGAAGGGGGCGCTCATAACATATGCCCGGATGGTTTGGCTTTTGGTTCTGGACGATGCCGAAGTCTCTCCATAATTGGCAGCTTCAAAAAGCAGGAACCCTTCAATAAAATCTGCTGAACATTGCGTTGCCAGGGATTTTTGGTTACCAAACGTTTGGCTCAGAACAAGATTTCGAATCGATTTAACAAGATCACCTCCCAATAGCTTATAATTCCATCTCATGAGTGCTTCGTAGAAAATAACGGGCTTTGGACCGAATGTAACTTCATCCATGAAGATAACAGGAATCATTTGAGGGAAAAATGCAGCAAGGGCTGACAACCTGGAAAGATCTTTCTCTTTTCTTATTCTTATTTTTATAATCTTGTCAACATGACTTTGGCCTGGCGTGAGTGTTAAATAAATCAGCTCATCTGTATTAACTCTTTTGTTACTTTCTTTTTTCAGTGCGCTGATTTGATCATGCCATAATATCTGCTGCTCACCATTTTCAAATAACAGGCTCTCATTTTCCAAAATAATTTGTACAGGAATGTTACCCTGAAGATCTTTCTTAAGACCTTTGGTATCGATGGCAATCGTGATTTCCTGCTGTTCTGAAGCTACTATTTCTAAATCAGAATGACTGTCTGGTGATAACAGGTAAACTTCATTTTGATGGGATGCATAAGCCAGTGAGGCGTTACACAATAAGAAAATCAAGGATATTAACCCGGCAAATCGAAGAGTCTGGAAACGGTCATTGGACACAATTATTCTTGGCATACCTACCATCCTGAATGGGAGGCACTCCATTGCCATTTCAATCTAAGGTTAACTATTTCAGGCCAGGAGCCTGAAATAATCCGACGATTATAATTGTTGTTTGCTTATTGTTAGGCAATAAATTAGTGAAAAAGTTTCTCAATGTGAGAAATATCGCTATTGCTTCCAGTCAAAACCACAATATCACCGGCATTTAAAATCATTCCGACTTGTGGTTGCAGCACCATATTATCTCGACGGACCTCGACAATTGAAACGTCTGTACCTTTAAAATCAAGAGACTCAATGGTTTTCTGATCTGCCGCACATTTTTTGCCCAGGGCAACGGCGTGGCGATAGGTTTTCGTATCATTCTCCAGCAGGTAATCACTAATGCCCGGATAAAAGCCGTTGAGGATTTCATACCCTTTGGTTCTGGCTTCATGGACTCTTTGACGAACACGGATAGGGTTCATGCCCAGCATCAATAGGGCATGCTTGACAATGACCAGGCTGGACTCGAGCACCTCTGGAATAACCACCGTTGCCCCGGCCTTTTTCAATGCGTCTGACTGACTGTCATCCCGCGTGCGAACAAGAACGGGAACCTCGGGCGATTGCTGTCGAACAGCCTGTAGGATTTTAAGCGCATTTTCGGGGCGGTCGATACAGATAACCACCTGACTTGCCCGCTCCAGTCCAACCGCCATCAGCAGCTCTAACTTCCTGCAGTCCCCAAAGAAGACCGGATCACCGGCAAGACCCGCTTCATGTACATGAATAGGGTCATCATCAATGGCAACGTATGCTTTGTTTTCCTGGGTCAAAAAGCGGGCAATGGTTTGCCCGACACGGCCATAACCACAGATCAGGGTATGGTGGTGTATATGGGCAGTTTGCTTGCGGACTTCCTCTTCTTTTATCCGATGAATACTCTGTTCGGATTTATCGAACTTGACCAGTTTAACGATGGCATTGCTGTTTCTGATCAGAAGCGGCGCAATGATCATCGATAAGATGGTAATCGCGAGTACAACGGAAGTCAGGTTGCCGCCACTCTCACCATATTGCGATGCCAGGGCAACCAGGGCGAAACAGAACTCGCCACCCTGTGCCAGTGACAGGCTGGTTCTGAGGGAGATATTTTTGCTCTCGGCAAAGGTTCTGGTCAGGGTGTAGATCACCAGAAACTTAAAGACGATCAATGCTACCGTACCCAGTAGAATCTCTTTCCAGAAAGTGACCAGCACATCCATATCCAGCATTAAGCCAACGGATACGAAAAACAGCCCGAGGAGCACATCCCGAAAGGGTTTGATATCAGCTTCAACCTGGTGTTTGTAGTGGCTCTCACCCATCATCATGCCTGCCACAAAACCGCCCAGCGCCATGGATAAATCCATTGCGTGAGAGAGCCAGGCGGCCATCAGGGCAATAACCAATGCCATAAGAACAAACAGTTCTTCAGACCTGGCCTTGGCAACTTCGTGAAAAATAAGGGGTAGAACCCATTTGCCAATGGCCAGCATGATCACCACAAACACAACCCCTTCGGCAAAGGCAAATCCGAGGGAGGAAGCGATGGAGTCACTGCCTCCACCGATCAGGGCAGGAATCATAATCAGAAAGACAACGGCGGCAATATCCTGAAATAGCAGGACACCGATGGCCAGCTGCCCCTGGCGGGAACGTATTTCGTTACTCTGGGTGAGTTCCTTGGAGACAATCGCGGTGGAGGAGAGCGCCAGTGCCGATGCACAGACAAAGGATGTGAGTACGGCAAAATCAAAAGCGATCAGAACGCCAAAAATGCCGACGCCTGTCAGGAGTACCTGCAACCCACCCAGGCCAAATACCTCTTTTTTCATGGCCATAATGGTTTTCATGGAGAATTCCAGGCCTAAGGTAAACAGCAGGAAAACCACCCCGATCTCGGCCAGCAGGGCAATATCAAAGTCCGGCTGTATCAGTCCGGAAGTTGTTGGCCCAAGAATGATGCCGACAAATAAATAACCCAGGCTTTCCGGCAGTTGAAATCGCTTGAAAAAGGCAATAGTGACGGCTGACAGAGCCAGAATAAGCATGAGTTGATTGAAAAATGTAAAGTCCATGGGATCGCCAGCTGAATTTATTAATGCCCAGAGAGAGTATAAGCAAAAACATCATATTGTAGTTATATCTACGTAATCTTTACTAACTCTACGGTTATATTATCGCTATGATAGACACCCTTTTTAGGGAATAGTTTATGATTCAACTGACTTTATATACCACGTCCGGATGTCACCTGTGTGAACAAGCTGAACAAATGCTCAATTTTCTGCAAAAGCAGCAGGTTTGCCGATGGGTAGCTGTCGAGATCAGTGAGGATGATCGTCTGGTTGATCGTTATGGTGTCCGGATTCCGGTCATCGCGTCAGCAGAGGGCAGGGAACTTGGCTGGCCATTTACCCTTGAGGCGTTGAATCAGTGGCTGATAACCCCCGTTTCAGGATAGGATAGCAATATCGACGGTTGTTAATTGGCAGGGATCGCATGATTAACTACGCTCTGGCTCAAAGACGAGAATCGCGTGCCAGGATGGCATCGTCCGGGCTTAATGACAGTAACACTGGAAAGAACGTGTCTGACGACAAAAACCGCCTCCTCAAACTGGCAACCTATGCCTCAGTGGCAACGGCAAGCCTGCTGATCATTGCCAAACTTATTGCCTGGTTTATGACCGGCTCCATGAGCCTGCTGGCTACCTTGCTGGATTCCACCATGGACATTCTGGCCTCCCTGATCACATTATTTGCCGTCAGGATTGCCATTGCGCCAGCGGATGAAGACCATCACTTTGGCCATGGCAAGGCTGAGCAGCTTGCCGTTCTGGCTCAGTCAGCCTTTATTGGTGGTTCGGCCATTGTTCTGGTGCTTAACACGCTTGACCGGATAACCGGTGAGGACGTGATGCTGGAAAATGAAAGCGCCGGTATTATGGTGATGGTCTTCTCCATCATTGCCACACTGATCCTGTTATCCATACAGCGCTATGTCATCCGAAAAACCAACTCAGCGGCTATAAAATCGGACTCACTGCATTATCAGGTCGATCTTCTGACCAATATTGCGGTGCTGGCTGCGCTGATTGGCACCAGCTATGGCTATCACCAGGTAGATAATGTTCTTGCCCTGCTGATTGGCGGTTATATGTTGTTCAGTGTCAGGAGTCTTGCCTGGGAATCCATCGAGCAGTTGATGGACAAGGCTCTGCCTGAGGAAGAACTTCAGGAAATTGAGAAACGGGCCCTCTCGGTTGACGGTGTTCTGGGTATTCATGACGTCAAAACCCGGATGTCCGGCTCAACCCCGTTTATTCAGATGCATCTGGATCTTGAACCACATACGCCGCTGATCTATGCCCACGATCTCGGCGTTCAGGCCAAGCGAGCAGTGCTTGAATACCTGCCCGAAGCGGATGTTATTGTCCATCTTGACCCTGAAGGTCATGATGAGGAGCCGTGAGATTAAAGAATTCCAGTGATGTTGCCCTGGTTTTCCGGGCAGCCTCTTCCGGGGATTGCCCGGTGTGCGTGGCAATCATTTGCACAACCTCAAAGAGAAAGGCCGGTTCATTTCTCCGGTTTTTCGGCTTTTTCGCCAATGTTCTTGGCAGCAACCATGGTGAATCAGTTTCCACCATCAATCGGTTTACAGGAATATCCTTCATCAGCGGGTGAAGATGGGTTCCCCGTCGTTCATCACAGATCCAACCGGTAATGCCAATATGGCAGTCCAGGTCCAAATATCGATACAGGGCTTTCTTATCGGCTGTGAAGCAGTGTACAACCAGCTTGCTGACCTGATCCCGGTAGTTTCTGATGATATCCGCAAAGCGCTCTGAAGCATCCCGCTCATGGCAAAACAGTGGCAGGCCAGACTCAATAGCCAGCTCTAACTGACGCTTAAATACTTTCTCCTGGACAGGCCGTGGGGAAAAGTCACGGTTAAAATCCAAACCGGTTTCGCCAACGGCCACCACCACTGGTTCACTGTATAAGGCTTTCAGCTCTTTAAAGGTCTGGGTATTGGCATCTTTGGCTCCATGCGGATGGATACCGGCGGTACAAAAGCAGTGTTCTGAATATTTTCTGGCCAGCCCCAGTACCTTCTGTGACTCTGTCAAAGAAGTACCGGTGAGGATCATGGTAGTAACACCGTGCTCAACAGCACGGCTGACAACTCCATCACGATCCTGGTCAAAAGCCTTATCACTGAGGTTAACGCCTATATCCACCAGCTGCTGTGTCATTGAGAATCCCGTTATAACCCGTATGTTTGCCGGATATTTTGCTGTTGATTCTTCTTATAAACAAGGTTCTCATCAACAGGCAATAGCCGTATCCTTAGGCGCTAATATTTTCAGTCTAAAAAATTTACAGGAGCAATGGCGGATGCAAGTCACCGGGCTGGCGATCTACCCAATCAAATCAACCAGGGGAATACCCCTGGAAAGCGCCCATGTCACTCGAAGAGGTTTTGAGCATGATCGCCGCTGGCTGCTGACGGATGAACATGGCAAGTTTATCACTCAACGGCAATATCCAGAGCTGGCAACCGTGGTCACATCCATTGTTGATGGGGGATTACTGATTACCCGGCCAGCGGTCGAGAACCTCTATGTAGCGATACCGGAGGAGGGCGCTTGCTCTTCCACAGTAACGGTTTGGAAAGACGATTGTCAGGCACTGGATGCCGGGGATGCTGCTGCCCGGTGGTTCAGCGATTTCCTGGCTATAAAATGCAGGCTGTTTTATCAGCCGGAACGATCAATCAGACCAACCGATGCCAGATACTCCCGACCAGAGGATCACACCAGTTTTGCCGATGGTTTTCCTTTCCTGCTCACCAATGAAGCATCTCTGGCTGATTTGAATCAACGCCTGACTGATGCAGTGCCGATGTCTCGCTTCCGGCCCAATATTGTTATCAGTGGTCAACAACCCTATGAAGAAGACACCTGGTCAGTGATCAGGGTAGGAGAGATCACATTTCGGGTAGCCAAACCCTGTTCACGGTGTGTGATGACCACCGTCAACCCTGAAACCGGACAGAAAGAGGGGAGGGAACCACTATTTACGCTGGCGCAATATCGTCGAACGGAAATGGGGGTTATCTTTGGCCAGAACCTTATTCCGGACCAGGAAGGTATTATCCGGATAGGCGATAAGGTTACGATTCTGGAATATTGAGTTATTCAGGTAATAGCAGATGCTATTGCCTGATGTCTTTTTTCGTCAGGCCACAATAGCCCTGACCTTTGCCAAAGCCTCATCAACGACCGATTTTGAAGCCCTTTCCACCTTTTTTATGTGTCTTGCCTGGTAATCTACCGTCCGGACCTGCTGGCACACTACAACCCCGGAAACCTGATTGCCCGCTATTGAAACTTCAAAGGCATGACCACGGGCAGTGGAGGTGACAGGTGCTACCAGAACCAGCTTTGTCTTCTGGTTAAATGCTTTTGGAGATAAAACCAGTGCAGGCCGAGTCTTCTGTATTTCCACGCCTCGCGTTGGATCAAAGTCAACCCAGATCACATCGCCACGCTCGGGAATATACGCCATTACAGAAGCTCCTCTCCCTTTGGTGCATCATTGAGCCATTCCCGGTCTTCTTCATCCAGAATGAAGGCACTGGCAGGACTGGCTGATAGCAGTTCGTCCATTGTGTACTCTTTATGGGAGCTGGCAGGTTTGATAACGATCTCACCATCAAGTGCTTCAATCTTGATACTGCTATTTACCTCAAGGCCAGCTTTGGCGAGAACCTTAGCGGGTAATCGCACAGCCGCGCTATTACCCCATCGCTTGATTTCAGTTTCCATGTAAAACCTTTTTAGTATCTATCTATGTAGATACTAGATAGTAGTCAGAAAAGTGTCAACAAATGTATATACCTTTCGCTCCTTCTTGAAGATCATTTCTGTGCCATCCTTCTATCTTGCCTACGACCTGCGATCACCAGAAGGCAGGGCGTCAGAATCAGTGTCAGCAGAGTGGCAAAGGCCAATCCCCCGGCAATGGACGTTGATAGCTGATGCCACCACTGGGCAGTTGGGCCGCCAATCTCAAGTCGATGGTTGAACAGATCAATATTGGTGGAGAGCACCATTGGCATCAGACCCAAAATAGTAGTGACAGTGGTCAACATCACCGGTCGCAGACGCTGGGCACCGGTGCGAAGAATCGCTTCTTCAGCCTTCATACCCTGTTTGCGTAACACATTGTAGGTATCAATCAGCACAATATTATTGTTGACCACGATACCCGCCAGGGAAATAACCCCAATACCGCACATCACAATGCCAAAGGGTTTTCCAGCCAGAAGCAAGCCAAACAACACACCTCCGGTAGACAGTACCACCGCTGACATAATCAGGAATGCCTGGTAGAAGCTGTTGAACTGAGTCACCAGAATCATGGCCATCACAAACAGGGCAACCGCAAATGCCTTGATCAGGAACTGACCGCTTTCCTGCTGATCTTCATTCTGTCCTTTGATGGTAAAGCTGACTTCCTGTGGCACCTCCAATGCATCAAGCTGCGCCTGCAACTCGGGCAGCAGGTCATTGAGCAGAATGTCTTCGGCCAGGTTGGCACTGACCTTGACGGTTCGTTTACCATCCAGATGCTTGATACTGTCAACCTTGGGGGCAATCTCCCGGGTCGTGAAGTTGTTGATGGGGACCAGGCCCGCCGGGGTCATCAGCCGGAGCTGATCAATGCTCTCCAGGTGGCGGTCTGACTCAGGAAAACGAATACGAATATCCACTTCATCACTGCTGTCATCCGGACGGTAACCGCCCACCGTTAAACCCGAGGTCACCATCCGTACCAGACCACCGGCACTGCTGACATCGGCACCATAGCGGGCAGCTCCGGCACGGTCTACATCGATGCGCCATTCATAGCCGGAAGTAGGGCCGTCGTCTTCCAGATTGGTAAAGCCATCAATGCCGGTCAGAATCGTTCTGACTTTGCCCACGGTCTCGTGGAGGACATCAAGGTCTTTGGCACTGACCACCAATTCCAGGGGTTTACCCTGGGGAGGGCCATCTTTTCTTCGTTCAACGGTGATGTCGAGACCGGCGAAATGGGCAAGTTTCTCATTAATCTCTTCTGCCACCAGGGCTGCTTTGCGGCGATATTTCCAGTCCACCATATTCAGGCGGATGGTCCCCACTTCCTGGTTATCACCGGTTCGGGCATACAGCGTTTTTAATTCTGGCTGTTGCAACAGGATCGCTTCTACCCGTCGCAGAATCTCATCCTTTTCATCTATGGACAGGTTGCTGGAGTTCACGCGCACCTTGATCATGATGTTATTGGTGTCAACATCAGGAAAGAACTCAATGCCTTTGCCAAAACTGATAAAGGCAAAGTAAATAGCCACCACCATCGCCATGCCAGAGAACAATATTTTTAAAGGGTGCTGGATTGCTTTGGACAACGTGCGTATATACACACCGGCCCAACCTGGAACATTGTTTAAATCCCCCGTTTCCGCTTCGGCGATGGACCTTTTTTCCAGCTCACTGAGTTTTCTGGGCTTACCAATCAGGGAACCGATGGTAGGGATAAAAATCAGCGCCATCACCAGAGATGCGGAGAGGGTAGCAATCAGGGTTAATGGCAGGTACTTCATCATCTCACCCATAATGCCCGGCCAGAACATCAGCGGGAAAAAGGCCGCAAGTGTAGTGGCTGTGGACGCGATGATTGGCCATGCCATGCGTAACGAGGCTTCCTGATAGGCCTGCCTGCGGGCAACCCCTTCACTCATTTTCCGGTCAGCATATTCAGTGACCACAATGGCACCATCAACCAGCATGCCAACGGCGATCATCAGCGAGATCAGAACCACCATATTAATGGTTAAGCCCATCATGGCGATGATCAGAATACCGGTCAGAAAAGAGCCGGGAATGGCGATGGCTGCCAACACGGCGCTGCGCAGGCCCAGCGCCCCGACAATCACCGTTACCACCAGAGTGATGGCCGCCAGAACGCTGTTCTGCAGGTCGTTGACCATATCCACCACATCCACTGACTGATCACCCACATAGTCAACCTTCAGGGTTTTCGGTGCCAGTTTCTGGCCTTCAGCAATAATGGCTTTGGCCAGCATCACAGTTTCAATAATGTTTTCCCCGGGGCGCTTTTTGATTTCCAGGGCGATACTGTTGTTGCCGTTCATTCTGGCGTAACCGCCACCGTCCTTGAAGGTACTGAGAACGCTGGCAATATCACCAAAAGTAATTACCCGATCACCGTCCGCCTTGACGGGTTGGGAGAGGATATCAGCCACGGTTTTGTAGACAGCAGGGACCTTGACCGAGAACCGTCCCTTACCATTGTCCAGGTTGCCGGCAGCAACCAGCTGGTTGTTCCGGGAGACCAGATTGATCACATCCGCAGGCACCAGCCCGTAACTTTCCAGCTTGAGTGGATCAATAATAACGTCAACCACTTCCTCCCGATCACCAGCGATATCCACCTCCAGAATCTGCTTTCTGGATTCCAGCACATCCTTAAGTTCCCGGGCGATTCTCACCAGTGCGCGCTCGGGCAAATTGCCAGACAGTACCGCCGTAATCACCGGTTGCATACTGGCAAAGGAAATCTGGTTGATAATGGGCTCATCGGTATCCTGTGGCAGCTTACTTTTGGCAAGGTTAACCTTATCCCTGACGTCTGCAAGGACCTCATCCGTATCCAGTCCGGCGATAAACTCCAGGGTAATGGAGGCATGGGACTGGGATGCAGTGGCTTTGAGTTCCTTTACACCTTCTATCGCCCTGAGTTCATTCTCCAGGGGAAGTACCAGCAGCCGTTCGGCATCTTCCGGCGAGATGCCTTCGTGTGATACGGAGATATAAATGACTGGAATCGTGATATCAGGGTTCGACTCCCTGGGAATCGTAAGATAGCTGGCCAGCCCGGTCATCAGGATTAACGCCAGCAGCATCATGACCGTACGGGTCCGCATGAGTGATGCAGCAATCAGACTTTGCATTGGCCATTACTCCCCGGCAACCAGAGAAACATCAGGGTTGATGACATCAACCTGATCACCGGACCGAACAAAGCCCTGACCACGGGTAATGACCCTGGCCTGTTCGGGAATGCCTGTCACCCAGAGGCGGTCACTTTCCGACTTGACGACATCGACGGGGGTGAACTCGACCCGATTGCCCGTTGTCACCCATTTAATCCCCGGTTCGCCTTCTTCACTCAACGCAAGCCATGCAGGACTTATTTCCAGTGCCATAACTGCTTCCATCAACAGGTCGGCTTCAACGCTGAGGCCTGCGGGAACTTTCATATCAGGGTTCGGGATGGTTAGCTCAACAGAAAATGTCCGGGTTGATGGATCAGCCTGTCGATCAATAAAGCGAATAGTGGCTTCGCTGGTTGCTCCGTCGAGAAACCGGACAACCGCTTTCTGGCCGGAGGTAAAATAATTAATGTGATTCTGGGGAACATCGACATGGACCACCAGTGGGTCAAGGTCGAGAATTTCAGCCACCGGTTTTCCTTTATCAATAAAGTCACCAATTTCCACATAGCGCTTGTTAAGAATGCCGGAAACAGGGGCCTTAATCAGGGTATTGTCCCAGTGCGTCTGGAGCTGCTCTTTTTGCGACAGCGCCTCAGCCAGGGAAGCCTCTAGCTGAGTAATCTGATTATCAGCAATGTGTTTTTTCTTTTGCAGCATAAGGGCTGACTGGTAATCCTGCTCAGCTTGTCTGACACGAGCTTCAGCAGACTTCAGTTGAGCCTTCAGACTGCCTTCACGTAGCCGGATAATTTCGTCGCCCGATGCCATCAGCTGACCACGTTCAGCACTGATATTAATAACCCGGGCTGCCAGTTCAGCACTGACTGTGACGGTCCGGTCAGTTTCCGTGGTGCCATAAAGTGTCAGTGTGCGATTGACCGGTGATTGCTCAAAGTGAGAGGCCTGGACAACGGGAATAACCGTATTTTCCTGACTATCCCTGGAAGGCGGGCTGACTTTTTCAGCGTCGTTAATATTAACGACATCCGCAGTCAGCAGGTAGATACCAATGCCAACCGCTATAACACTGGCGGCTAACCATGAGCCGTTCACATTGACTAACTTTTGCACTCTTGTTTACCCCAGTATCATATTTTTATTCTGAGCTGGCAGTCATTGCCCTGACGTATTTCATCGTCTATCCGGCGAGTTACCGAAGCATTAGATAAGAATCATTTATAAAAAGTACAACGCCGGACGCGTATTAGTATCCATAAGATCCGGAGTTCTCGCAATATCCCATAGGAAATACGACCAGTTTCTTATAGTTCAACCAGGTGATGAAAGGAAAAGGGAGAATCTGACCACCATTTCTGAAGTGATCAGAGTTCTGAGTAAATGGAATGCGTTAGTTCACGGTTTTAGCATCAGGAGTAGATTGACCCCGGGAATATATTACCGGACGAAGAACATCCGACATTGGGTGTTCATAATAATGATGTGGCACATGGTGATAGCCAAAGCTGGCAAAGGTTAAAACCGTTTGAAGCCCATGGGCAAGAGAAGGCTCGGCAATCATTTCCACAACTGTATGCGCTAAATGCATGTGACCAAAGAGGTTTTCCCATGCACCATGATGGTGATCATGGTAGTGCTTCTGACCACCACTGATAAACTCACTGACACCATGGCTATGGTCAATTATCTCGGCAATATGGAAACCGGAACTTATCAGACTGGTCAAGGTATGATACGCCGTCGGCCCAATACCAACAGAACCGGCAAGATTTTTCAAAAAGGCAAAGTGTGAATGATGATGACCATGGCTTGTTATGCCCAGCAATGAGCCGCTGTATTTGATAAAGTCCATGCCGTGCAACACCAGGCCAACCAGATCACCATAGCCGATGATGGTTTTGAATATT
Source organism: Endozoicomonas sp. ALE010 (assembly GCF_049310165.1). NCBI lineage: Bacteria > Pseudomonadati > Pseudomonadota > Gammaproteobacteria > Oceanospirillales > Endozoicomonadaceae > Endozoicomonas > Endozoicomonas sp. ALE010. Next base: position 121,430 of record NZ_JBLYNV010000001.1, read on the forward strand.
GGATCTCTGTACAGTTTCCAGCGATCAAGTACGTAGATAAATTCCGGAATGTTTTCCTGGTTGAATATAAGGACCATCGAGTAACTTTCACCAATATCCAGCACCATAAAATCGTCATGGACAGCGCTTGCAAGGTTCTCTGAATCTTTGAATGAAAGGTTGTGTGGTTCCGGCTTAAATAAGTGCAGGGTTTGAGAGTTCCTGGTTGTACCCGTCAGGTAGTCCGCAGCCTCGGTAATGTTGTCTAATTCTTTTTTGGCATGATGGAATAAGGACGGGTGTAGATGCGCAATCACAGCCCTGGTGGTCGGATTGTCTTTATCACCAAGCGACAGTTCATCATAATCAATACCTAACGGAATTTTGGTTTCCCTGCTGTCTTTTTGTACGGTGATTGAACCAAGCTCTGATAAGTCATTTAGATCTCTTTGAAAGTGCCCCTGAAACTTCATTTCTGCTAAAGAGGGCAGGTATGGAAAATCACCATCCTGTTCAAATTCCAGGACAGACTCACAAGCATTATTTTGGTCAGAGCATTGCACACAAATATGACCTTTAAATGTTCCCTTACCCAGATAATTTAATGATATTTCATGCTTTTTTACACCGTCATCCAGTCCTGCCAGACAATACCCGGGAAGAGAAGCAAAGAGAATGATAAAAAGCATTCTGCTTTTTTGCAAAGCGGTCATATTTATATCCCAATCATTTGTTATTGAATGGAGTTAGAATAGTCAGGCTTTGCAAAGATGCAAATACGAATGATTATCACATGATAAATAGAGTAAAGATTATCAATATCTTATAAAAAAGAATTTATATTAACTCAGAAAATTCAGCGATGACGGGGGCATGATCAGAGGGCTTTTCCATGGCTCTGATTTTATAATCCATAAAAATGGATTGGCATATCTGCATTAAAGAGTTGGTTGCAAGAATAGAATCTATTCTCAAGCCACGCTTTGGCTCACTCTCAAACCCACGGCTACGGTAATCAAACCAGCTGAAGAGATTGTCTTCATCAGGATATAGCTTCCTGAAACAATCAGTTAGCCCCCAGCCAAGCAGTCGGTCAAACCATTCCCGTTCTTCTGGCAAAAAGCTGCATTTGCCGGTTCTTAGCCATCGTCTGGCATTAGTGGGACCAATGCCAATGTCCAGGTCTGTATGAGAGATATTAAAGTCACCAATCACGAGAATATTGGAGGAGGGGGAACAGGAGTTTTGCAGATAAGTCTGCAGATCATTGTAAAACCTGGTTTTATCGGCAAATTTGGTCTCGTGGCTGCGATTTTCTCCCTGAGGGAAATAGCCATTAATGACTCTCAACATTTGCCCGTTCAACTCATAGTCGCCAATGATAACGCGACGCTGGGCGTCAGGCAGGTCCGTAGGGAATCCTTTTTGAACACTCACTGCAGGCGTCTTACTGAGTAATGCAACGCCGTAATGGGTTTTCTGGCCATGATACAAGACGCTGTAGCCCAGATCCTCAATGGCTTTCACCGGGAAGTCTTGATCAGATACTTTAATCTCCTGAAGGCCTATCAGATCAGGACTATGGTCATCAATTACCCGGGAGAGTTGATGCAAGCGCGCCCTCACACCATTTACATTAAAACTGACTATTTTCATCGTTTTATCATCACCTTAGGGCAGGTTCAGGGTTGTCTGGGTGTTGCCATCGAGAGGATGTAACCAATATCACTAATTTAACATAATATATATTATGCGAACATTAATATCATCGATATAAACACTGTCTCTCAGAAAAAAAACACCTGTCATGGGCTTTATTCACGACAAAATATGCGTAATGTATTTTTTTAGAGAATTTTTTCCAAAAATCGTTGTCTAACACTTTACCAATATTAAGGAGACACTGCTCATTAGACGTCATTGAGCTCTATCCGCCTTCAGTCGTAATAATTGGCGGGCTGAATGACGATCCGGATGCTCCATGACTGAAAGGATCGCCCTCTGAGCGTTTGTTTCCTAACGTAACAGTTTTGTTACTCATTGCCGAAATGTTTAACGACTGTGAACGGAAACTTGCTATAACAGTAGAAAACTGTCTAACATTTACTCTGGTATAGCAGTCGCCGTAACAGTTGTACAGACTAGGCTTAAGCCTAATAGCATGGAAAGTAAACGACGCTACTAGTCCACAACAAACCTCATAACTAACTAGAGAAAGGTAACTGCCAATGACTTTAAAAGGTCTTATCAAATTAACCCAGTTGATGCAGGAACAACCACTGACGGTTATCCAATGGCAAATTCTCCTCGTGGTTGCAGAAAACCCCGGGGAAACCATTACAGATCTTGTCAATGCTGAAAAGCTCACCTGTGGTACCCCAAGTGATATCGCGGTCAGCGTGAAACGTCTGGGTGAAGGACGGCACGACAGGCCTGGCCTCGGTCTGATCAAAAAGGTCCAGCACGAAGATGATGGTCGCTATTTCAAGCTGACCCTGACGGCCAAAGGCAAAAAACTGGTGGAAAAAATCAAGCAGAAAGCTCGATATCTGAAATGAACAAGCCAGTATCACCAGGGCTCTACACGGTTGTGGGAGTATTGTAGAAGTTACTCTTTAGGGCCCTAACCCTCCTCTATTCTTATCCTCACTATATCCACTTCTCATTTTTCTTCGGCATTTTGGGGCTGAACCCGGACCTTCCTCTCTTATTTCCTAAAGTAAACCGGTTTCGTCTTAGGGACGCACCGACACGTCGAATTACCCAATAAATCACCAACAGGCTCTGCCCTCTGCCTATTGCTACCCATATCCGCTATCAAATACAAGTTACTGCCGGTAAGTTCAGTTACCGGCAGTAAAGTTTTATATTGTGAGACTGATAATACTGGTATTACAATACCGGTATTATTGGTTCTATATTTTGGGATACTACAGCGAATATGAAGAACTCAGAGCAGGACAAAGTCAGAAGGCAGCACATTTTCAGCATCCTTGATGACTTGAAAGAGAAAGGTGAGAGAATTAACGCCGACAAAGTCGCCCGCATCGGAAAAATGGGGAAGCAGACCGTGCTGCCTTATTACAATGAATGGCGATATTTAGGCGCTCTGGGCGAAGCCGAAGCGCTTGAATTGCCGGAGGATCTGGTCAGAGGCCTGAAAAGAGGAATTGCCCAATGGAAGCACCAGTTATCCGAAGAGCAGCGGGATTTTGCAGAGGCCGCTAACCAGGAGATCGATGAGCTAAAGGAAAGCCTGAATCAACTGCTGGAAAAGAATAGTCAACTGTCCCGCAGCAACTCTGAACTCCAGGATCAGGTTCAGCATATCAGTACAGAGCTGGAGACAACGAGGCTCAGTTTGCAGCAGAGAAACCAGGACCTGAAAGAACTGGAATCACTGCTGAAATCAGAACAGAGACAAACTGAACAACTGCAATCTGCGGCTGCTGAGCAAAAAGCCCTTCATCTTCAAGCCATCAGCAACCTGGAAAAACAGATGGACCAACGGAGCCAGGAGCAACTGAATCACTGGATTGGCGTGGTCGATGATGAGCGAAGGTTAAAGCAGGGATTGGAAAAGAAGATAAGCAACCAACTCCAGGAACAGCAGGAATTAAAAAAACACAATCTGGAGCTGCAAAGCCGATTGGACAGCAAATCGAAGGCATATATTCAGGTTTGCGAAGAAAGAAATAATCTGTCTTCAGAGAAAGGCAAGACAGAAGCCACGGTTCAGCTTGCCAATCAGCTTATGGTGCTGCTGGACAGCGATCAGGGCAATTTATTAGGTGCAGTGCGCAACCTTCTGGCGGGAGCCAGGGAATCCAATATGATGCAAGAGCAATACAGGACCGCAATATCAGATAAAGAAAAGCTGGAGAGTCGGCTGCTGGAAACAGAAGAGCGACTTGATGAAATCAGCACTCTTCGACTTGAACTTGAAAGAGCCCGCGGTATTGCCGAGGCCTTTGAAAAAGCGTTGTCTAAAAAAACCGATACTCCTGAGGTAACGCAGTGAGCCAGCCGATTCACCCTTCTGTTTTCCTGAATGCCCTCCCCGCCCTGCCCGCTCATCATGGTACAAATGACAATATGATGGGAGCGGGCAATGATGGTGAAGCAATGGTGCTTTTTCTGAACAAGTCCGGAGCCCGCTCAGAAGAGACCCTGCGCCGTTATGAGCGAGAAATAACCAGGCTGACAGCGTTTTTGTACTTTGAATTAGGAATTGGGTATAAATATGTGCGCCTTAAGCACCTGCAAGCCTATGTCGGCTTTATCCAGAACTTACCTCCGCGCTGGCTGATGCCTGGCATTCTTCCCGGTCAGCCGGAGAGAATTATGTTCAGATCCCCCATCAAGCCAGGAAAAAGCACCGATCAAGTTATTGATGTACTGTCCTCTTTTTTCTCTTTTCTGGAGAAAAATCGCTATACCGCTGGCAATCCAGCCGCATCACTTATTCGTTCGGGTGAAAAGGTAGCCCGGGGCAACACCATCATCCGATATTTTTATGATAATGAGTGGCAATTTATTAAAGAGTGTCTGGCAAGCCTGCCAATGGGCACCGAAAGAGAACGAATGGAATCAGCCCGAACCCGCCTTATCCTCTCTTTAAGTTATGGGCTGGCTTTACGGGAATCTGAGCTGACCGGGCATACCTGTTCAGATATACACCCCGATAATGACAACGGTTTTTATCTCAGTGTTTTGGGTAAGGGCAGAAAAAGAAGGCAGGTCCCCCTGAATAGAGTGCTTCAACAGCAAATCATTGAATACAGGCGCATGAATGGATTCTCAGGCCTGTACGGAGACCCTTTTCCCCTGGCACCAAAAACACGCAAAACCGGGGGGCTGATCACCCCGCTTTCAGCCCGGGGGCTTCGATTCTGGTGGCGATCCTTTATGGAAAATTGCCAGAGCAAGGCCTCACCGGATATCAGGCACAGATTACAGGGGCTGCCATTTCACACGCTGCGCCACACAGCACTGACGCACCTGGCTCGAACAATGGATATCGAAGACCTTGCTATATTTGCAGGTCATGATTCAATCAATACCACAAGCCAGTACTACCATGCAGAAGCAAGTAGACTGAAAAAGATGGCTGCCGATCATCATATCTGATTACGCTGAAAAGAAGACCATATCACCATGAAGAATTGTTTTTACCAGTAATAAAGGAGGAATTCTTCCGTAAATGGTCTGGGGACTGATTACTCATACATCAGGGAAGGTCATGAACTATTGCCAGGGCTGTAAAAAACCACTCAAGGGCCAATGCGTTAAGGCAATGGGCATGCGCTGGCACCCGGGGTGTTTCAGGTGCAGTGGCTGCAGGAAGCCATTTGCAGGAAAGGCTTTTGTCGTATTCCGGAACCAGGCCTTTCATCCTGACTGCCTGAGGTGTCCGAGTTGCAGAAAGCCCGTCAAGGGAAACTATGTAGAACTTGATAAAATGGCCTGGCACCCGGTTTGTGCCCAAAAGCAGACCGCCCCACTCTGCTCTGTCTGTCGGAACCCTCTCACCAGAAACTACTTTGTGGATTTCTGGGGCAATGCTTTTTGCAATAACCATGATGGGCATCCGGAGTGTTCCAGCTGCAGCCGGCTTGTTTGTGACAATCTCACCAATGGCGGTATGCAGTATCCCGACGGGGTTGTTATCTGCAACAAATGCAGCCTCAATGGCGTTTCCACCCAGGAGCGCGCCGACCGCATTGCTATTGAAATGCGCTCAGCCCTGGCATCGGTTGGACTTAGCCTGAACTCGACACAGACGCCTGTAAAACTCTGCGGCCGCGATGAGCTAAATGACGCCAGTCATCACGACTTTCATGATAATCACCCCATTCTGGGAGTTACCCGAACCACAACAACCCACCGGAAAGGACAGATATTAGCCAGAAATTTTGACTGCATTTTAATCCAGATCAATCTGCCGGAAGAACATTTCCGAACCGTCATGATTCATGAACTCACCCATGCCTGGTTTTTTTACAATTATTATGAAAATCTGCCACTGAAGGTAGAGGAAGGAATGTGCGTATTAATGGAGTATATCTGGTTAAAAAACCTTAATACCAAAGATGCTGAATTCAGAAAAAAGCAGCTAGAGCAAAGTGCTGACCCAATTTATGGCGATGGGTTTCGGGAGGCCAGAGAGTCATTGAAGCACATGCCACTGACCACACTTCTGGAATTTATCAGGGATAAAAAGAAATTCCCCGGTCGCTGGAGCTCTTTCTTTTTTTAACAGAAGGGAAAAAGAAATGGAGGCGAGTACCGGAGTCGAACCGGTCTAAATGGAGTTGCAGTCCACTGCATAACCGCTTTGCTAACTCGCCCTTCTCAAAAGAAGAAATATGGGTGGTGCCCGAGGCCGGACTCGAACCGGCACGATCTTGCGATCGAGGGATTTTAAGTCCCTTGTGTCTACCAATTTCACCACTCGGGCAGTACTTGAATAGTACAGAGTAAAAGCATAAAAAAACAGGCTCTGCCTGCAATTTTATTCTGGAGGCGAGTACCGGAGTCGAACCGGTCTAAATGGAGTTGCAGTCCACTGCATAACCGCTTTGCTAACTCGCCAGAACCTTGAGCCTGGTTTGTTCTTGCTGCAAGAACAAACCTGAACATTGAAAGCATCAATGTATCGTGCTCGTATTTATGCAATTGAATCACATAAACGGAATAATTGGAGCGGGAAACGAGGTTCGAACTCGCGACCTCAACCTTGGCAAGGTTGCGCTCTACCAACTGAGCTATTCCCGCACACTTTTTTTGATAATCAACAATCGGCAATCGATAATCAAGAACCAGTGCTAAACGACTTTGGCTAACTGTCTGCCAGCGCCCGAACACGAAGCGTATTTTAGGTTTTTTTGCTTTGATGTCAACCGCTTTCCGTCACATCAGTCAGGCTTATTGAACGGAGAAAGATCTGGCCAGGCAGCCTTCAGATAAATATACATGGACCATAGTGTCAGAATTGCTGAAAGGTACAGCAGAACAATACCAATTAAACCAATCCAGGAATCAACAGGCACTGGTGATAATAGCAGTAAGGTAATGGCTGCCATTTGAGCCATGGTTTTCGCCTTACCGATCATGCTCACGGCAACACTGGTCCGCTTACCCAGTTCAGCCATCCACTCTCTCAGGGCCGAGATGACGATCTCCCGACCAATAATGATCAGAGCCGGCACCGTCATCCAGAAGGCACGAAACTCATCAATCAGCAGGCACAGCGCCGTGGCAACCATTATTTTATCAGCAACCGGATCAAAGAATGCCCCGAAAGGGGTTGTCTGATTGAGCCGACGGGCAAGATACCCATCAAACCAGTCCGTTGCGGCAGCGAAAGCAAATATTCCAGCACAGGCAAGGTAACTCCACTCAAATGGGAGATAAAAAATAACGACGAGAAATGGGACCAGAACAATTCGTGTTAGTGTTAGAAAATTCGGGACGTTCATAACTACTTAATTAAGCCCTTGTGCTGTAAGGCCATAAAGCATTCAGCTGGCAGCCTTGGGACGTTATTGGGACGGTTTGACATATCGCCTTACTCTTTCGGGATGATCCCAGAAATCAAAGCAGGGCGTACGGTACACAGTCCTGCTCTTCGGTGCTAGTCATTATGAAAATATTCATGTATCTGCTGCGCCAGCTTCAGACTGATACCCTCAACTTTCTTCAATTCTTCGATGGTTGCACCACTCACGCCTTCACGACCACCAAAAAACTTCAATAGAGCTGATCGCCTTTTGCTGCCAATACCCGGAATATCTTCCAGCACGGAACGGTTTCTGGCCTTTTGCCTGCGCTGTCGATGCCCGGTGATGGCAAAGCGGTGTGCTTCATCCCGGATCTGTTGTATCAACAGCAATGCTGCGTCAGCACCTTCGGGGTTGAGCTCCTGATCCTGGTAAATCAGTGTTTCAAGCCCGGGCTTTCGGGTTACTCCCTTGGCAACCCCAAGCAGGGGAATTGGCAATTGCAGCCTGGTCATCACCTCCGACGCCTTTCCTAACTGCCCCTTACCCCCATCAATAATGATAAGATCCGGCCTGACCCCCTCCCCTGCATTTGCCTCCGCCAGTTTCTGATAACGCTTATCAAGAGCCATCGCCATGGCGGCATAATCATCCCCGGGCTCTATACCAGTTATATTGTAACGACGGTATTCACTGAACACCGGCCCTTCCGGACCAAATACCACACAGGATGCAACAGTTGCCTCCCCCATGGTATGGCTGATATCGAAACACTCCATACGCAGGATGGGTTGCTCAATGTCCAGTAAACCCTTAAGTTGTGCGTATCGCTGGTTTAAATGGCTCTTGCTCGCCAGGTGACTTTCAAGATTCTGCTGCGCATTTTTATTGGCCAGGCCTAACCAATCGTGCCGTTCAGAACGTACCTTGTCCTTGATCTTGATTTTCTTGCCAGAAACAGCCTGGATCGCGTCCTCAATAGTATCTGCACCGGCCAGCTCAAACGGAACCACGATCTCCTCGGGAAAATCACGACTGGCAAACAGCCTGACATAGAACTGGGCCATAAAATCTTCCAGGTAATCAGACCGTTCAGCTTCCAGCTTAAAATCAGGAAAGTAATATTTATGGCCAAGCAACCTGCCAGAACGAACAAAGAGCACGTCAAAACAGGTATTGCCACCCATTTGGGCAAACCCGATCACATCAATATCACCGGCCGATTTGGTCACCGTCTGCTGTTCCTGAACAGCCCGGAGGTGGTTGATTTTATCCCGGGTTGCCGCCGCCTCTTCAAAATCCAGGGATTCCGCAGCATCTTCCATGCGCTTTATCAGCGAACGAATTAACTGCTGGTTTTTGCCATCCAGGAATTGCCGGGTATCCTCAAGATCCTGCTGGTACTCTTCTTTTGAGACCAGGCCAACACAGGGGGCCTTGCAACGGTTGATTTGATATTGCAGGCAGGGCCGGGTTCTATTGTTGAAATAGATGTCAGTACACTGACGTATCTTAAAAATCTTCTGCAGCAGGTGCAGGCTTTCCCGAACCGCTCCGCTACTGGGGTAAGGCCCAAAATACTGGCCTTTCTGTCGTTTACGTCCACGACAGGAGTCCATCCTGGGGAAATCATCATCTCCGGAAATATAGATATAGGGGTATGACTTATCGTCCCTCAGCAAAATGTTGTAGGGTGGCTTTCTGTCTTTTATCAGGTTTTGCTCAAGCAGCAGCGCCTCAGTTTCAGTGTGGGTAATCGTCAGTTGAATATCAGCAATCTTGCTTACCAAAGCCATGGTTTTGGTGGTAAGGCCGGTTGCCCGGAAGTAGCTTGAGAGACGATTTTTAAGATTTTTCGCTTTACCGATATAGAGTGTTTTGCCACTGTGATCACGCATATCATAGACCCCCGGACGGCTCGACACCTTTTCCAGAAATGATTTGTGATCAAACTTTTTGCTTTCTTCACTACCTGTCATGAACCACCAGACAACGGTTATCAAATCACCTGCTCATTATATCTTCACAGCGCGGTAGAAACGAATAAGCCTGCATTTTTCAGTACAGGTAACAGGATTTTCGGGCATCAGCACCGGGAGTAGCGAAAGGAACTCAACAAGAGGTTCATCAGAGCCTGTAAGGCAGCGTTCACTCTATGGTATCTACCAGGTCATGGCGAATAGCCAGGTGTGTCAGCTCGACATCACTGGTGATATTCAGCTTTTCAAACATCCGGTAGCGATAGCTATTCACCGTTTTGGGACTAAGGCATAACTTATCGGATATGGTCTGTACTTTCTCGCAATTAACAATCATAAGAGCTATTTGCATTTCGCGATGAGAGAGCTGATTGAAGGGTGACGCGCTGTCTGGCTCTATAGCTTTCAAAGCCATTTGCTGGGCAATTTCCGGGGAAATGTATTTCTTTCCGGTAAATACCGTGCGAATGGCTGTAACCATTTCGGTAATATTTGAACTTTTGGTGACGTAACCTGACGCGCCGGCTTCAAGCAGCCTGGTGGGAAATGGGTCATCCATACAGACGGTTACGGCAATGATTTTTGCATGAGGGTTGATCTGGCAGATTTTCCGGGTGGCTTCGAGCCCGCCAATGCCGGGCATTCTGACATCCATTAACGTGACATCCGGAGTGAGTTCCCGATAAAGGCTGATAGCATCTTCACCGCTGACAGCCTGGGCTACAATTTCAATACCCTCAACATCAGCTAACATGCGAGAAATTCCAGTTCTCACCAAATCATGATCATCCGCAACCAGAACTCGTATCAAAATCTACTCCGGTATGTTTCTTATCGTTTTATTGTGAAAGATTATGCACAGAGTTGATGGGGCTTAAAACCCCGGGAGAAAAAAAAGGCATAAAACCAGTAGAAAAATACCACTTTCAAAGAAAGTGGTATTTTTTTTAAAAGGCAGCTGCCCTATTGATCAGAGCTTGCCTTCAAGTTCCGGAATAGCTTCAAACAGGTCTGCTACCAGACTATAGTCTGCAACCTGGAATATGGGCGCTTCTTCATCTTTGTTGATAGCAACAATGACTTTACTGTCCTTCATTCCAGCCAGATGCTGAATGGCTCCGGAGATACCAACGGCGACGTACAGCTTGGGAGCAACAATCTTACCGGTTTGTCCGACCTGCATGTCATTGGGTACATAGCCTGCATCCACGGCAGCACGGGAAGCACCGACTGCAGCGCCAAGCTTGTCCGCTACTTTGTAAAGTAACTCGAAGTTCTCTCCATTACCCATGCCACGACCACCGGACACAATGATGTCCGCAGCCGCCAGCTCAGGACGGTCAGACTGAGCCAGCTCTTCGCTGACAAAGCTCGACACTCCCGCATCATGACTGCTGGCGACGGTTTCTACACTGGCAGATCCACCTTCCGCAGAAACCGGGTCAAAACCTGTGTTCCGAACGGTAATAACCTTGATAGATGCACTGGACTGAACCGTGGCAATGGCATTACCGGCGTAGATCGGACGAGCAAAGGTATCTTCGCTTTCCACACGGATGATGTCAGATATCTGATCAACATCCAGTAAAGCTGCCACCCGTGGCATCATATTTCTGGCATCGGTTGAGGTGGATGCCAGTACGTGAGAGTAATCCTTGCCCAGTTCAGCAACCAGCAGGCTGACATTTTCAGCCAGTCGGTTTTCCAGTGCAGCATTCTCGGCCAGCAAGACTTTTGATACACCCGCTACAGCAGAGGCCTGCTCTGCAACTCCGCTACACCCGGACCCTGCAACCAGCAGGTGAATCTCTCCCCCGATTGCGGTGGCAGCTGCAACCGTGTTCAGCGTTCCCGCTCCGAGCGTGCTGTTATCATGATCAGCAACGACTAATATGGCCATTAGATCACCTTCGCCTCATTTTTTAATTTTTCTACCAGCTCATCCACGCTGGCCACCTTGATACCCGCCTGTCGTTCAGCCGGTGGTTCTACTTTGATCGTCGTTAAAGTAGACGACACTGCTACACCGAGATCTTCTGGTGATTTGACATCCAGAGGCTTACGCTTGGCTTTCATAATATTGGGCAGTGATGCGTAACGCGGCTCATTCAGACGCAAATCCGTGGTAATCACTGCGGGCAGCTTCAGGCTTAACGTCTGTAAACCGCCGTCCACTTCACGGGTAACATTAACGTTATCACCGTCAACATTGACTTCTGAGGCGTAGGTTGCCTGAGACATACCGGCAAGTGCCGCAAGCATCTGACCGGTCTGGCCATTGTCACTATCGATGGATTGTTTACCCAGAAGAACAAGGTCAGGCTTTTCTTCATCCACAATGGCCTTTAGCAGTTTGGCAACTGCCAGGGAACCCAGGGGCTGATCAGTCTGAACCTGAATGCCTCGGTCTGCACCAAGAGCCAGCGCTGTTCGTATCTGCTCCTGGCACTCTTTGGCACCAAGGGATACGGCAACGATTTCTGTAGCGACACCTTTCTCTTTGAGTCTTACTGCTTCTTCAACAGCAATTTCACAGAAAGGGTTGATTGCCATTTTGACGTTGGTGAGATCGACGTCAGTGTTATCCGCCTTCACTCGAACCTTGACGTTATAGTCAATGACTCTTTTGACGGCTACTAATATTTTCATGAGTTCGCAGCCTTCCCTTCTCGTTATTGGCTAGGTCTTGAATTGTCGAGCAGATAACGAACAACCGGACAGACAAATTTTATTATCATTCAGCAACCTGTGTTCACACATCTGCTGGAGCGCAGTCTACCAGTACGTCAATAAGGGTTCAAACGTATGTTTCAGTCAGTTCACTCAGATATTCTTATTTAAGACAGGTGTCTGTTACTATGCATTACCGGAAATACACCTGATCCTGCTGGTTGTAGAATAGCTGTGGAGGACAAGATAGCAGCTGTTCAGCAGCCGGAACATTGCTGTGTATAGGTATTAATAACTAATGACGTGTTGTCCATTTAGGGAAACACTGAGTATAATGCCAAACAATTTCAAACAGTTGTTTGAATACCGTTCTGAAAATAACACTCCGACAGGGAGGAAGCTCATCATGGAACGCGAATCCATGGCATTTGATGTCGTTATCGTGGGTGCAGGCCCTTCCGGCTTGTCAGCCGCCTGTCGGCTGATGCAATTGTCTCAGGAGCAGGACAAAGAACTCAGTGTCTGCGTTGTTGAGAAAGGCTCCGAAGTTGGCGCTCATATCATCTCGGGGGCAGTTTTTGAACCAACGGCGCTTAATGAGTTGTTTCCCAATTGGAAAGAGCTGGGTGCGCCGTTAAATACTCCAGTGTCATCCGATGATATTTATGTACTTCGTTCTGAAGAAAAATCCATAAAAGTACCCAACCTGTTTGTGCCTAAAACCATGCACAATGAAGGCAATTACATCATCAGTCTCGGCAATCTCACCCGCTGGCTGGCGGAGCAGGCCGAGTCACTTGGGGTGGAAATTTTCCCGGGATTCCCCGCCCAGGAAGTGCTGTTTAACGACGATGGCAGTGTCAGGGGCATTGCCACCGGAGATATGGGGATTTCAGCTTCCGGTGACGAGAAAGACAGCTTTATGCCAGGTATGGAGCTGCACGCCAAATACACACTCTTTTCCGAAGGATGCCGCGGGCATTTGGGCAAGCAACTTATCAGCCATTTTAAGCTGGATGAAGGGCGTGATCCTCAACATTACGGCATCGGCATTAAAGAGCTGTGGGATATCGCACCCGAGAAGCATCAACAGGGCCTGGTGGTTCATACTGCCGGCTGGCCACTGGCTGAAAGCGGGTCTACCGGTGGCGGATTCCTCTACCATCTGGAGAATAATCAGGTAGTACTGGGCCTTATTACCGATTTGAGCTATTCAAATCCGCATCTTAGCCCCTTTGAAGAGTTCCAGAGGTTCAAAAAGAGCCCTGTTATCAAACAATACCTGGAAGGTGGAAAACGGGTTTCCTATGGTGCAAGAGCACTGGCCAAAGGTGGGCCACAGTCATTACCTGAGATGACTTTTCCGGGCGGACTCTTGATTGGTTGTGACGCTGGAACCATGAATGGTGCCAAAATAAAAGGCTCCCATACCGCCATGAAGTCCGGCATGATTGCGGCAGAAGAAGTGTTCAAGTCGGTGAGTGCAGGCTCTGAGGGCGGCAATAAACTGGAATCCTTTGATGAGGCATTCAAAGCGTCCTGGCTTTATAAAGAACTGCATCAACAGCGGAACTTCGGTCCGGCCATGCATAAATTTGGTAACATCTTTGGTGCTGCCTTTGCCTTTGCAGACCTCAATATTTTCAATGGCAAATTGCCATTCACCCTGCACGATACCACTGCGGATTACGCCCAGCTCAAGCCAGCGGCAGAGTCCAGCCCCATCAACTATCCAAAACCTGATGGTGTGATCACCTTTGACCGGTTGAGTTCAGTGTTCCTCTCGAATACCAATCACGAGGAGGATCAGCCTTGTCACCTGAAGCTTAAAGACGCAACCATTCCGCTTAAGCAAAACCTTCCGGCTTATAATGAGCCAGCACAAAGGTACTGCCCTGCCGGGGTTTATGAGATTGTGGTGGACGAGAATAGCGGAGAAAACCGGTTTCAGATCAACAGCCAGAACTGCGTTCACTGTAAGACCTGTGACATCAAGGATCCCGCTCAGAATATCACCTGGATTGCCCCGGAAGGTGCTGGCGGCCCGAATTATCCAAACATGTGAGTTTTCCTGCAATGAGGGTGGCTCAGCCACCCTCAACAACTCCCAGGGAATAGTTTTGCCCCTGACTGCGAATGCTTAACTCTATCCCCTCAGTCACCCGGGTTTCAACGGCCTCTGCCACTAACTGGTAAAACACATTGCGATTTACCAATGCATCCAGTCGATCTCTAACCCGGATATAAGGCACGAATTCTCCGGTTTTCATACTTTTGATCATTTTCAGATCGTGTTCATTGCTTAGCACTACCTCATCACCAACATTGGTGGTAAAAAGGTATTCAGGACCATTCGCACCATCACGAACCTCTGCAGAAACCGCGACAAATGGCGCATCATCCACCTGGATTCTTACTTTTTCTACCGGAGTAACCAGGTAGTAATGGCCATCATCATCATGCCTGAGAACTGAAGCAAACAGCTTCACCATTGATTCCCTGCCAATGGGGGAGCCATTGTAGTGCCAACGGCCATCCCGACTGATGCGCATATCAATATCACCACAGAAAGGAGGGTTCCAACTGTGTACAGGAGGCAATCCTTTTTTCTTATTCAAAAACTGCAGATTTGCCACAATATTTTCCGGCTTTGATCCATTGTTCACAAAGCATACTCCCATGCTTGCTGGCTATTCAGCCCATTATTATGCCTTATTTGGTAATAACAGCTTTTTGATGTTTTTCAGGGTGCTTGCCATCAAGCAGATGTACTCATGAAAAAATGTCAATTTTATCTCAATTCATAATGTCAAGAATAACCAATGCTAACATAAAGAAATAAAGATTGGCTCAGGACTGGAGTATGGAACTCTTCAAAATGGTTGCGGGATGCCTTACAGACTGGCTAAGCCACAACGTTCAGGAAAGAACAAGCCCCCTGTGTGATTTTGAACGTGTCAGGCATGAAATTAAGCCCTGCGATGTTCTGTTGGTTGAAGGAAGATCCAGAGTCAGCCGGGTTATTAAGCAAACAACTCAAAGCCCCTGGTCCCATGCCATGCTCTACCTTGGCCGACTACACGACATTGAGGATGACAGAATTCGCCAGATTGTCAGTGAATCCTATGGCGGCTCCCCTGATGAACAACTGATTATTGAGAGTGAACTGGGAATCGGTACCGCCATCCAGCCCCTGAAAAACTATGAAGGGGAGCATTTGCGGATATGCCGACCTAAAGGTCTGAGCTACAGTGACAGCCAGAAAGTCATACACTACGCAACCAGCCGCCTGGGTATGGATTACAATGTCAGGCAGATTCTTGATCTTGCCCGGTTCTTCTTCCCCTACTCTTTCCTGCCCAGAAGACTTGGCTCCTCGTTATTTCAGCATTCTCCGGGTCAGGAAACAAAAACCGTCTGCTCAACCATGATTGCTGAAGCTTTTAGTTTTATCCACTTTCCCATCCTGCCCCTGGTTAAACACGATGGCGATGCCGGCGTACAACTCTTTCAACGAAATCCAAAGCTGTGCACGCCCCGTGACTTTGATTACTCCCCCTACTTTCAGATTATCAAGTATCCATTTCTCGATTACAGTCATCACGCAGATTATCGACTATTGCCCTGGCATGGTCAGCGGGTTCTGGAGGGTCGAGAAGCGGATTTTTATATGTCTTCCCAGCAAATTGAGCAGCTACAGAAAGAAAGCACTGTGGATCATGAGGTTTTGGGTGATGCGGCTCCCCTCTCTCCTGATAAGAAAAACAGTGGTGAGAGCGGCTCTGTTTCAACTCACTGATCACTCCAGGCGCATGCTGCCATTTAATCATTTTCCAGGTTTTTGATGCATAACAAACGAAAAGCCGTTCATGCAGACAAAAGTAGACACGGCCAACTTACTCTTCGCCTGACCAACTAAAGATCTTTAAGAGCCACGAGGATCAAGAGCTGAAACATAAAAGGCAACCAAAAAGAAACCCGCGCTTCTGGGGGAAGAAGACACGGGCTAAGACCATTAGGAGTGAAACATAGGTACACAATCCAAGTACCAAGGTCATTACTGACCTAGACTGATCTGTTCGTAGGGGGAAGTCGATCAAACCAGCATCGTAAGTATGATTCAGAATCAAAATACGTCCATTGAAGATTAAGATCATTTTATAATATTAAGAGAAATTCAAAGAAATCAATAGCTCACGGCTCACACTCGCCATTTGGGCGTGTGATTTTAAGCAAGGAGAACCACTCTCAAAACATGAGGACACAGGCACCGATTCATGAACTGAGACGGAGCGAACTCTGGGCAGAATACCCAGAGCTATAAGAATCAGGAAACAGGGGTATTCATCTGTTCATATAAAGTATCGCAACGCTGTGCCAATGCCCGATCAATAGCCAGCACGCCACTGCCCTCATCGGATTGATGGGTTCCCCAGGCAATAGTTACCTTGCCCCACTCAATAACAATTCGCGGATGGTGGACATGAGATTCGGCCAGACAGGCAATGGCGTTACAGAATGCCAAAGCTCGAGAGTATTTTTTAAAGTCGAAGGATTTTTCAATATGATCAATGCTGTCATACTGACAGGAAACCCAGTCATTCATACGTGCACTCCTGTTATTGAATAAAAACCGAAATTCAGTCTAATTCAAATATAAGGGGATGGCATCAGAAATGCAGGTATGCAAATTGTCTGGTCATGCTGTGGAGAAAGTGCACAGACCCTGCGAGGCAGTCTATACCTGCAAGAAGCTTGCGGTGCCTTACCGGCAACAACCCAAAGCACGGGGTAAGCGGTTGCCGGATGCCTACTGAACTGCCAGGAGTCACCAGTAATCCAGGTTAGGAATTACGCCTTCTCAGTTTCTGCTTCAGCCTCTTCAGACTTCAGCTGCTCAAGCTCCTGAGTTGCGGTATTCAGCTGCTGGGTAAGCTGCTTTTGTTTGGTTTTCAGACCACTGTTTTCACCAGTAAGCGTGCGATTCTGTTCCTGAAGACGCTTGATCTGCTTCTTCATTCGATCAGGATTGCTGGCTCTCAGATCTTTCAGTTCATTTTCCATGTTTTTCAGCTGGGCAGCAGCTTTTTCAGCTTTCTTCTCGGCAGTTTCCAGGCGCGATTTGAGCTGGCTTACTTCCCGATTGTGTTGCTCTGTAATTTCAATAAGAGCTGCCAGGCGTTGCTGTTCAATGATATCCATTTCACTGCTTGTATCAATGCTTCCGCCCATGCTCAGGGTACCCATAGATTCGATTACCTCCGGGGAGTTTTATAAGATAGGAATTAATAAAAAGCTTCCACCAGCGCGAGAGTTACGCACTGAAGCGAGAGAAATATTAAGAAGATATGAGTTATTCTTCATTAAGCGGCTGGTTAAAAGCAGAATATCAGTAGACTAGGTGGCGGAGTCTAATACATAAAAAGACATATTGAAAGGCTTATCTGAAAAATGAACAGATAACTTTGCCTGTCTAGGGAATTTTTTACCAAATTGCAGCCATACATGGCCAACTTGCAAATTCATGGGCTAAGCCCGGGTTATAGGGTATTCTGATGGGAGCAGTAATCCTGATACTGCACCAATGCACTCAACAGCTTGATAAAACAACACGTTAGACAATGCCTGAGACAATAACACTTTTGCCGGACCATGTTATCAGCTTTCCTCCCCTTGAGCATGCGCTTAAACAGCCGGACGGGCTTTTGGCTATTGGGGGCAATCTTGCGGTGGACACTTTGGTAATGGCTTACCAGCAAGGCATTTTTCCCTGGTTTAATGAGGGCGATCCTATTTTATGGTGGTCACCCTCCCCACGAATGGTGTTGAAACCGGGAGAGCTGTATTTATCCAGATCATTACGCAAGCTGCTGCGAAAAGAGCTCTACCGGGTTACTTTTGATGACGACTTTGCAGCGGTTATAACGGCCTGCTCAAGTATCCGCAGGGACTCAGAAGGAACCTGGATTACCGATGAGATGATTGACGCCTACACAGCTTTGCATGATGCCGGGCATGCACACTCTGTTGAGGTCTGGCAAGAAGACAGGCTGGTTGGAGGGCTTTATGGGGTAGCTCAAGGGCGAATTTTTTTCGCGGAATCCATGTTCAGCCGAGAGAGCAATACTTCCAAAATCGCCATGGCAGCCCTTTCTGAACAACTTTTAGCCTGGCAGTTTGAACTGATTGATTGTCAGGTCTATTCAGACCATTTGGACTCTCTTGGGGCAAAATTGATTTCAAGATCCAGATTTGTAGATTATTTGGACCGCTATTGCTCACAGACACCTTCCTGTTCAGACTGGAAACAGGAATGGCAATGGAATGACCTTCGATAATGAGCCAGTACAAAAATATCAAATTTTATGCCACACAACCCCATGAATGCAGTTACCTGCCAGAGGAGCAGGCAACCACACTATTTATGGATCCGGAAATTCCGCTGAACAAAGAGTTGTGCAGTGATCTTGCCGACGTTGGGTTTCGACGAAGTGGCCAGCATATTTACCGCCCACACTGCAACCGCTGCAGGGCCTGCATACCGGCAAGAATCCCTGTAGATGCCTTTCAAATGAGAAGAACGCAGCGAAAGACCTGGAATCGCAACTCTGCACTCAGGGTTGCCAAGGTGTCTGCAGACTTTCAGGATGAGCATTATCTGCTCTATGAAAAGTATATCAATCAATGCCACCAGGATGGTGATATGTATCCTGCAACGATTGACCAGTACACCTCTTTTCTGGTTGAAAGCACCGAATTTACCGCATTTTATGAGTTCCGTCTGGACGGACAACTGCTTGCAGTATCGGTGGTAGATCATTTACGCAGCAGTCTTTCCGCAATTTACACCTTCTACGATCCGGATTGCTCACAACGCAGCCCTGGTCGATATTGTATTTTATGGCTTATCGATCATGCCAGAAAACTCGGGCTACCCTATCTCCATCTGGGTTATTGGATCCGGAAATGCCAGAAAATGAATTACAAAATCGAATACCGCCCTCTGGAGCTTTATGTCAGTCAGGAATGGCGACAACTGAAATAATACGACTGACAGTAAAGGGTGCTTTGCTTTACCAATTGTTTTCAGGCAGAATGCCCAACAAATTTAACCAAGCCGTACCAACCCCTTTGAGGTAGTTATTTAATGGCAAAAGAAGAGAGTCTGGAAATGGAGGGTGTCGTTATTGACACCCTTCCTAATACGATGTTTCGTGTAGAACTGGAAAATGGCCATGTTGTTACCGCGCACATCTCCGGAAAAATGCGCAAGAACTACATCCGCATTCTGACTGGCGACCGGGTAAAGGTAGAACTGACGCCATACGACCTGACGAAAGGCCGTATCACTTACCGTTCTCGCTAACAGCGGTGCTCACCCCTGAGCACCTACCCGCTGTCTTCTAACCTGCCCCACCATCAATTGCCTCCAGATCGGAAGCACGGCTTTTCGCTGCCTCAAACTTGAGGTACAACTCTCCCTTGCGAACGGTTACTTTTACATTACCACCATGCTCGGCAAGCTTTCCGAACAGAATCTGTTCCGCCATGGGCTTTTTCAAGTGTTCCTGAATAACCCGCCCCATAGGCCTTGCACCCATCTGGCGATCAAACCCTTTCTCCGCCAGCCAGCTGCGAGCCTTGTCATCAACATCCAGCTGCACGCGCCTCTCATCCAGCTGAGCCTGGAGCTCAGTGAGGAATTTATCAACCACATGCTTGATAATTTCATCATTGAGTGAGGCAAAAGGAATAATGGCGTCCAGACGATTTCTGAATTCAGGCGTGAAGGTTTTCTTAATGGCCTCATTGCCGTCAGTGGTATGATCCTGCTCAAGAAAGCCCATGGAGCTTCTGGTCATGTTTTCAGCACCGGCATTGGTGGTCATGATCAGAATCACATTTCTGAAATCAGCCTTACGACCATTGTTGTCCGTCAGGGTGCCATGATCCATAACCTGCAGTAACAGGTTAAACACATCGGAGTGGCCTTTCTCTATTTCATCGAGCAACAGCACACAGTGCGGCGTTTTATTGATGGCCTCTGTTAACAGACCGCCCTGGTCAAACCCGACATAACCCGGGGGTGCCCCTATAAGGCGTGAGACAGTGTGGGCTTCCATATACTCAGACATATCAAAGCGCACGAGCTCAATACCCAGGGCCTTTGCCAGTTGGCGACAAACTTCTGTTTTGCCGACACCGGTTGGTCCGGAAAACAGGAAGGAGCCAACGGGTTTTTCAGGTGCCTTGAGGCCTGCTCTTGAAAGCTTGATAGCAGTGGATAATGAAGTGATCGCCTCGTCCTGTCCGAACACCACCATTTTCAGATTGCGCTCAAGCTTGCCAAGCAATTCCTTGTCAGAGGAAGAGACAGACTTTGGCGGAATCCTGGCCATCTTGGCGACAATCCTTTCCACATCATCGACATCAATAACTTTTTTCCGTTCGGACTCAGGCTGAAGCCGCTGATACGCCCCTGCTTCATCAATAACATCAATGGCTTTATCGGGCATATGACGATCATTAATGTAGCGGTCTGCCAGTTCGGCCGCCGCTTTCAGGGCTTCATCCTGATACTTGATAGCATGATGCTCTTCGAATTTCTTCTTCAGTCCCAGCAGTATCTGGAAGGTGTCTTCAACGTTGGGTTCGACAATATCCACTTTCTGGAATCTTCTTGCCAGTGCCCGATCTTTTTCAAAGATCCCACGAAACTCCTGGAATGTGGTAGAACCGATACAGCGCAGCTCGCCGGAAGTCAGCATTGGCTTCAGAAGGTTTGAGGCATCCATCACTCCGCCAGAAGCTGCACCTGCACCAATGATGGTATGAATTTCATCGATAAAGAGAATCGCATGATCCAGTTTCTTGAGTTCACTCAGTAACTGCTTGAAACGCTTTTCAAAATCACCACGATACTTGGTCCCGGCCAGAAGCGAACCCAGGTCAAGGGAGTAAACAACAGCCTTGGACAAAACCTCAGGCACGTCACCATCAACAATCCGACGGGCCAGGCCTTCAGCAATGGCCGTTTTCCCTACCCCGGCCTCGCCAACCAGCAAAGGGTTGTTTTTCCGGCGACGGGTAAGAATCTGGCAGACCCGCTCTACTTCTTCAGCCCGACCAACCAGGGGATCAATTCTGCCAAGACGCGCCTGATCATTCAGATCAGTGGCATACAGTTTGAGGGGGTTCTTGCTGCTGCCACCACTGTTGCTCTCCGGCTCCATATCATCAGACAGATCATGACCAAGCTCTTCGAGCTCCTGACCCGGCGTCTTGGATATTCCGTGGGCAATAAAATTAACAACGTCTATGCGGGCCACATCTTGTTGCTTCAGGAAGTAGACAGCCTGGCTTTCCTGCTCACTGAAAATAGCGACCAGTACATTAGCACCGGTCACTTCCTTTTTACCGGAGCTTTGCACATGAAAAACAGCACGCTGCAGTACTCGCTGAAAGCCAAGTGTTGGCTGCGTTTCACGCTCATGGTCATCGCCGGGGATTAATGGGGTCGTTGAGCTGACAAACTCAGTGAGGTCCTGGCGAAGTTTATGAAGATCAATTCCGCAGGAAACCAGGACTCTGGCTGCGGATTCATTATCAAGCAAAGCAAGTAAAAGATGCTCAACCGTCATAAATTCATGACGATTATCGCGGGCGTCTTTAAATGCATTATTCAGTGTTGCTTCGAGGTCTTTGTTAAGCATATGGTGTAACCTTGAAAACGCTAATCGGCCTTTTCTGTCTTGCACAGCAGGGGATGGTCGTTTTCTCTGGAATATTCATTAACCTGCTGAGCCTTGGTTTCCGCGACATCCTTGCTGTATACACCACAAACGGCTTTTCCCTGGGTATGTACCATCAGCATAATTTGAGTCGCCTTCCCTTCTGGCATACTGAAAAACTTCTCCAGTACCTCAACAACAAAATCCATTGGTGTAAAATCATCATTCAGGAGCAAGACCTGATACATGGGAGGGGGAGCCAGTCTGGTTTTTTCCGGAACGACTGCAACGCTCAGATCACCTTCCTGTTCCTCTCCCTCTTTTTGCAAGCTTAGACGAAACAGTTCGAGATTACTCATGGTTTTATGACTGCCAACCTTCGATTTGTAACTTAACTGTCTGGTAACCAACAGCACACTCAGGGCACCGCAAGTATTTACTACTGCCAATCATAAAAGCTAATCATAAAAACAACGAGCACAAAATACTGATCGGCACGGTTTACAGACATTTGATGACAGAAGATAAATTAGTGCACACCTACTAAGAAATTGACAAATTTGCCAGGATTTCTCTTCTCATTCTAAAGATACTGGAGCAAATCACAATGACCGACTTTCGAAAATTGATCGGGCGACTCACAACAACAGGAGATAAACGTGGAAAGTACAATAAAAAAAGGGGGGATAAAATATTAAAGCCGGAAATGAATTTCCGGCTTTAACTGATGAAAAGTTAACTGAAAACTTACATGTGGTTAATTATTTCATCGGCAAACTCTGAGCACTTGACTAACGTTGCACCCTCCATCAGTCGCTCAAAATCATAGGTAACGGTCTTGGCACCGATAGCACCATCCATACCCTTGATAATGAGATCTGCCGCCTCACTCCAACCCAGGTGTCGAAGCATCATTTCAGCAGAAAGAATGACGGAACCCGGGTTTACCTTATCCTGGCCTGCATACTTTGGAGCAGTACCGTGGGTGGCTTCAAAAACGGCCGTTGGCGCACCGATATTGGCACCAGGAGCAATACCGATACCACCTACCTGGGCAGCAAGCGCATCAGAAATGTAGTCACCATTCAGGTTCAGGGTGGCAATGACATCATACTCTGCCGGGCGCAGGAGAATCTGTTGCAGGAAAGCGTCAGCAATCACATCCTTGATAACAATATCTTCACCGGTATTCGGGTTTTTGACAGTATGCCATGGACCACCATCCAGAGGCTGGCCGCCAAAGTATTCAACAGCTGTCTGATAGCCCCAATCCTTGAAGGCACCTTCCGTAAACTTCATGATATTACCCTTGTGAACCAGGGTAACGGATTTACGGTTGTTATCGATGGCAAACTGAATTGCCTGCTTCACCAGACGTTCGGTGCCCTCTTTTGAAACAGGCTTGACCCCAATACCACAATCTTGCTCAAACCGGATTTTGGTAACGCCCATGTCATTGCGCAGGAAGTTGATCAGCTTTTCGGCTTCAGCACTGCCAGCCTGCCACTCGATACCTGCATAGATATCTTCCGAGTTTTCACGGAAGATCACCATATCCGTTTTTTCCGGCTCTTTTACCGGGCTTGGCACACCCTTGAACCAGCGCACAGGACGAATGCAGGCAAACAGATCCAACTCCTGACGAAGAGCCACGTTCAGCGAGCGAATACCACCACCAACCGGCGTTGTCAGTGGGCCTTTAATGCTGACAACATACTCTTTGAGAGCCTCAAGTGTTTCTTCCGGAAGCCAGGTGTTATCGTCGTAAACCTGAGTAGCCTTCTCACCGCAGAAAACCTCCATCCACTCGATTTTGCGCTGCCCTTTGTAGGCATTCTTCACAGCAGCATCAACAACTTTCAGCATTGCTGGTGAAACGTCAGCACCAATACCGTCACCTTCAATATAAGGTATGACAGGGGTATCGGGAACATTCAGGGAGAGGTCCTCGTTGACAGTGATTTTGTCACCGTTGGCAGGCACCTTGATCTTTTGGTATCCCATTATCAACTCCGTTCTCTAATCATCGGTTTAGCCAGATCAAAGACTGGTTCAACGCTTCTTGTCGTTATTTAAAGCATGCAGCCATATCCAACAGCAGTGTCAGCAGGATAAAAGCACTGCTGACAACGGCAAGCTGACCGCACAAAAACGCGTATACCATATACCATCCTTAGCCAGGAATAAACGAAGTTTTGTTACAAAAGCGAAACCGGCATCTGCGTTTACCACTATAAATTTCCATCGGTATGGCGCTTATTTAGCGGGAAAGGTAAAATGGCCAGCTATTTTTGACAGGTGGCAGTATACCCCAGTGATAAAACATCCCTCCCAAACCAAAGTGATTGTTGGCATGTCCGGCGGTGTTGACTCGTCCGTATCCGCTTTGCTTCTGCAACAGCAGGGCTACCAGGTGGAAGGACTTTTTATGAAGAACTGGGAGGAAGATGACGGGTCTGAATACTGCACCGCAATGACCGATCTGGCCGATGCCCAGGCCGTCTGTGACAAACTTGGCATTCATTTACATAAAGCCAATTTTGCCGCTGAATACTGGGATAATGTTTTCGAACATTTTCTCAATGAATACAAAAACGGCAGAACTCCGAATCCGGATATCCTGTGCAATAAAGAGATCAAGTTCAAAGCCTTTCTGGATTACGCATTCACCCTCGGCAGCGATTACATAGCGATGGGGCATTACTGCCGTCGTGTGGATCGTGATGGTCATAGCTATCTGGTGAAAGGGGTTGATAACAGTAAAGATCAAACCTACTTCCTCCATGCGGTAAGCGAACAACAGATTGCCCGCACTCTCTTTCCGGTCGGTGACCTGGAAAAAACTGAAGTTCGACGCATTGCCGAAGAGCACGGTCTGATCACCCATAACAAAAAGGACAGCACCGGCATCTGCTTCATCGGCGAGCGCCGATTCAAGGACTTTTTGCAGCAGTACCTGCCAGCACAACCTGGCGTTATTGAAACGGAAGATGGCAAGGTGATTGGTGAACACTCGGGTTTGATGTACCACACCATTGGCCAGAGACAGGGGCTTGGGATCGGCGGACTGAAAAATGCCGATGAAGCGCCCTGGTATGTACTTGATAAAGACCTTGAAAGAAATGTGCTAATCGCTGGCCAGGGCAAGGATCACCCCCTGCTCTTCTCAGATAGCCTGACCTGCTCGCACATCGACTGGGTTTCAGGAAAAGCGCCACAGATGCCCTGTCAGCTCAAGGCAAAAGTGCGTTATCGCCAGCAGGATCAGGATTGCACGCTTACCCAGGAAGCCAGCGGTGATTACCGGGTTATCTTTGATCAGCCGCAACGGGCAGTTACCCCGGGCCAGTCGGTGGTCTTTTATGATGACCTTTATGGTGAGAATGTTTGCCTTGGCGGCGGTGTTATTGAAACACGAACACAAGCGTCAGCTTGACCTTCACGAACCTGAAAATCTTATCAACGACAACGGAAATCCCAGAGAAGAAGATTGGTGCGATATTCTACAAAGGACCAGGCGGCGGCATTATCTGGCGTGTTCCAGGCCGCAGAGTTGGTAGACAAGCTGGCCAGGACCGGGCAATGGAGTGAAGAGGCTCTGACCCCATCCATCCACAGTATTTTTGTCACCTCACCGGATGATGTCTCCCAAGTTTACGGTGGTTTCAATGGTCTGTCCAAGGGGCGAAAAACCCTGGAGTCCGTGTTAAGCAGGGACAGCTCCGCGATTCAGGGGGATGTTATCCGCTATGCCCTGGCCCTGATTCACATTGAGAAAAAGCTGAGTCGTAACCGGAAGATGCTGAACACCATCGGTGAGCGTCTCAACAGAACCAAAGAACAGGTCGAACATTTTGGCATGCTGCATGACAATGTGATTGCCAGCCTGGCCAGCATCTACCTGGATACCATCAGCACCTTTAAAACCCGGATACAGGTGGCTGGCGATATGCGTCACCTGCAGAACCCGGTTAACGCTAACCGGATCAGAGCCATCCTGCTAGCCGGTATCCGCTCTGCCGCCCTCTGGCGTCAGTGTGGTGGCAGTCGCTGGCACCTGTTCATCAGCCGAAGCAAGTTACTTGATGGCCTCAAGCGACTGTAATAGCTGAATTTCAAAGGGCACTTCCCGGTGCCTGACCCATCCACTGCATCGGAAAACTGCCTGTGATCTCCCTCCTGATCAGCATTCTGCTTCAGGCCAACCGGCCAATGATTAGAATCTGACAGAGGGATCCGTTATCATGCGCCCTTTTCCCCCGAGCTTAAGGCATAAAACATGGAGCTGAATGCACTGACCGCCGTCTCTCCCATTGATGGACGTTATGGTGATAAGACCCAATCCCTCAGAACCATTTTCAGTGAATATGGACTGATCCGCTTTCGGGTTGCGGTGGAGGTTCACTGGTTGCAATCTCTGGCCAGCCATTCTGCCATTACCGAGGTTCCGGCACTGTCTGAACCAGCCAGCCAGTTGCTGAACAGTCTGGTCAGTAGTTTCTCCATGGCCGAAGCTGAGCGGGTGAAAGAGATTGAGCGCACCACCAACCACGATGTGAAAGCGGTGGAATACCTGATCAAAGAGCGCTTTCAGGGTAATGATGAGCTGTCAGCGATCAGTGAGTTTGTCCATTTTGCCTGCACATCGGAAGATATCAATAACCTCGCCCATGGCCTGATGCTGAAAACCGGTATGAGCGAAGCCGTGCTGCCTGAGATGCGTAACATCATCACAGCCATTGAACAGCTGGCCAGGACCCATGCCGACCAGCCCATGCTGTCCAGAACCCACGGCCAGACCGCCTCCCCGACCACCCTGGGCAAAGAGATGGCCAATGTGGCTTACCGCCTGAAGCGTCAGCTGAAACACATCGAAAGCATTGTCCCCATGGGAAAAATCAATGGTGCTGTCGGCAACTACAATGCCCACCTGTCGGCCTACCCGGAAGTGGACTGGGCTGAACATGCCGAGCAGTTTGTTACCAGTCTGGGTCTGGAGTGGAACCCCTACACCACCCAAATCGAACCCCACGACTACATTGCTGAGCTTTATGATGCCATCTGTCGTTTCAACACCATTCTGATCGACTTTGACCGGGATGTCTGGGGCTATATCTCTCTGGGGTATTTCAAGCAGAAGACGGTTGCCGGTGAGGTAGGCTCTTCCACCATGCCCCACAAAGTCAACCCGATTGATTTTGAAAACTCTGAAGGTAACCTGGGCATCGCCAACGCCATTATGCAGCATCTTGCTGCCAAACTGCCGGTGTCCCGCTGGCAGCGCGATCTGACGGACTCCACCGTGCTGCGCAATATGGGCGTTGGTCTGGGTCAGAGTCTGATTGCATACGCGGCGACCCTGAAAGGCATTGGCAAGCTGGAAGCCTCCCCTGCCCGTCTTCAGCAAGACCTTGATAACGCCTGGGAAGTGCTGGCAGAACCCATTCAAACCGTCATGCGCCGCTATGGTATCGAACAGCCTTATGAAAAGCTGAAAGCACTGACCCGTGGTCAGGAAGGCATTACCAAAGCGACTCTGGCAACGTTTATTGATGGTCTGGAGCTTCCTGCCAATGTAAAGGCCGAGCTAAAAGCGCTGACACCAGCCACCTATGTTGGTAATGCGGTAGAGCAGGCTCTGGCTATTTAACACTGACAAATAGTCATCAAAAATAATGTTAAAGAAGATCAGGGAGAATCGTTGACCCAATAGAGAAAACGCTCTCAATTAACCAGCTAACCGGTTGATTGAGAGCGTTTTTATTCGCCCGGGCAGCCAGTCTTTAAGCCAAACCAGCCGCTTTAAACTCTTTCCGCCGTTGATGAAGTACAGGCTCGGTATAACCGTTAGGCTGCTCACAACCCCTGAAAACCAGGTCGCAGGCCGCAGCAAAGGCAATACTCTTATCAAAGTCTGGTGCCATGGGCCGGTAAGCGGTATCAGCGGCATTCTGTCGGTCTACAATCACAGCCATACGCTTCATGGTTGCCATTACCTGCGCTTCTGAACAGATATCATGACGAAGCCAGTTGGCAATGTGCTGACTGGAAATGCGCAGCGTGGCACGGTCTTCCATCAGACCAACGTCGTTGATATCCGGAACCTTGGAACAGCCAACACCCTGGTCAATCCAGCGCACCACATAGCCAAGAATGCCCTGGGCGTTATTGTCCAGCTCTTTCTGGATCAACTCTGCGGATAATTTACCCGGATCGGTCATTACCGGAATTTGCAGAATGTCATCAACACTGGCTTGTTGACGACGGGATAGCGCTTCCTGACGGGCCAGAACATTAACTCTGTGATAATGAACGGCATGAAGTGTTGCGCCATTGGGAGACGGCACCCAGGCGGTGTTGGCCCCTGACAGGGGGTGAGCAATCTTCTGCTCCATCATTTTGGCCATCTCATCCGGCATTGCCCACATGCCTTTACCAATCTGGGCTTTGCCGGGCAGTCCTGTATGGAGACCAATATCAACATTCTGATCTTCATAGGCCTGGATCCAGGTCGACTGCTTCATCTCCCCTTTGGGAATAACAGGTCCGGCTTCCATACTGGTGTGTATTTCATCCCCGGTACGGTCCAGGAAACCGGTGTTGATAAAGACAATACGATCTCTGGCCTCACGGATACACGCTTTCAGGTTTATGGAAGTTCTGCGCTCTTCATCCATAATGCCCACCTTCAAGGTGTTGGCAGGTAGATCAAGCGCCGCTTCGATACGTGAAAACAGCTTGCAGGTAAAGGCGACTTCTTCGGGACCATGCATCTTGGGCTTGACGATATAAATGCTGCCTTCCCGGGAGTTCTGCTGATTACCTGCTTTTTTCTTCAGGTCGTGGATGGCAATCAGGGAGGTGAACATACCATCCATAATGCCCTCCGGTATTTCATTACCCTGAGCATCAAGAATGGCATCATTGGTCATCAGGTGACCGACATTTCGGACAAACATCAGGCTTCTGCCGGGCAAGATCAGCTCACTGCCGTCTGGTGCCGTGTAAATCCGGTCAGAACTCAGCTTTCGGGTCACCGGCTTGCCACCTTTAACGAAAGTATCTTCCAGATCACCTTTCATCAGTCCAAGCCAGTTGCGATAGACCAGGGCCTTGTCGTCTGCATCCACTGCCGCCACGGAATCTTCGCAGTCCATTATGGTGGTAATGGCAGCCTCAACGATCAGATCCTGTACATCCGCAGCGTCATCCCTGCCGATCACACCTTCAGGATCCATCTGAATATCAATGTGTAACTCATTATTTTTCAACAGTATTGAGTCGGGCTTTTCAGGTGTTCCGGTATAGCCACAGAACTTTTCCGGCTCTTTCAGGGATGTGATTGAACCATCCTCAAGTGAAATGGCCAGACTGTTCTCCAACACCTGATAGCGAACGGCGTCTTTGTGGCTACCGGAAGCCAGTGGAGCCGCGGTATCCAGCAATTCACGACCAAACTCAATCACTTTTCTGCCACGAACCGGGTTATACCCTTTGCCCTTTTCTGCTCCTTCGCTGTCCGGAATAGCGTCCGTTCCATACAGCGCATCATACAGGCTGCCCCAGCGGGCATTGGCTGCATTCAAGGCAAAGCGGGCATTCATAACAGGAACTACCAGCTGGGGCCCTGCCTGACGAGCTATTTCGCTGTCGACCTTGCTGGTGGAGATGGCAAAGTCATCCCCTTCAGGCAGCAGATATCCTGTTTCCTCAAGGAAAGACCTGTACTCAGACTTAGTTTCTTCGGTATAACGGTTTTGCTGGTGCCATGCATCAATCTTCTGCTGAAGTTCATCCCGACGAGCCAGAAGCGCTTTGTTTTCAGGGGCGAGGTCATTAACCAACGCTTCGAGGGACAGCCAGAACTTCTCCGGGTCCACACCAGTTCCCGGAACAATGTCATTTACCAGTAAATCATGGAGTACCGGGGCGATTTGCAGGCCGCCTTTCTGGATGCGTTCAGTCATTTCAACCTCACTTCCTGATCATTATTATGCAACTGACGTATACATTATGCTGCAACCATGTACAAGCACAACAATCCAACTGTCAATGTTATCGAAGCGAGAAGGTATGTCCAATTAACGCCCGCAATGACGGCTATTTATCCTGTGAATGGTGGCTGTTAAATGGAAAATTGATCGGGAATAATCAAATTATGAGCGCCCAGGCTGGAGATTTTCGTCTCGCCAATCAGTGCCATGGTGGACTCAAGCTCTTTATAAATGATCTCCAGAGCACGGTTTACACCAGCTTCACCGGCAGCCCCCAGCCCATAAGCAAAGGCTCGCCCAACAAGAACCCCCTGAGCGCCAAGCGCAATCGCCTTCAGTACATCCTGGCCACTGCGCACACCACTATCCAGCAACACATCAACCTGCTGGTTTGCCGCTTTTACAAGACCTGCCACAGTTCTGATGGTTGACGGAGCACCATCCAGTTGGCGTCCACCATGGTTAGAGACCACCACGGCCTGGGCACCTGCATCAATGGTGCGATATAAGTCTTCGGCATTCAGTATTCCCTTAATGATCAAATAACCATCCCAGTGATCACGAATCCACTGTATATCGTTCCAGCTTAATGAGGCATCCAGCTGCTCTGATGTCCACATGGCAAGAGAGCTCAGATTGTTGACTCCTTTTGCGTGACCGACAATATTCCCGAAAGTATGATGTGATGAGAAAGCCATCTTCAAACACCAGACCGGGCGATTAAGGAACTGAATCAGCGATGTGGCGGTTATCCGGGGCGGGGCTGAAAGCCTGTTTTTAACATCTTTATGCCTTTGCCCCATGATGGGCAGATCCATGGTGACAACCAGTGTTTTACAACCTGCCTTTCTGGCTCGTTCCATCAGTTGCAGGGTAAAATCCCGGTCTTTAAATACATACAACTGAAACCAGAAAGGTTGATGGGTCTGCCGGGCAACGTCTTCAATTGAACAAATACTCAAGCTGGACAGTGCAAAGGGAATACCAAATGCTTCTGCAGCCCTGGCAGCCAGAATCTCACCATCAGGATACTGCATCCCTGCCAACCCAACAGGAGCCAGCGCCACCGGCATTGTCACCGGAGTCTGCGCCATAAGAGATGCGGTACTTCTCTGGGCTACATCCACCCCAACCCGCTGTCGAAACAGTAAATGGTTAAAGTCAGAGTGATTACTGTCATAAGTCCTTTCAGACCAGGCACCTGAGTCTACGTAGTCATAGAACATTTTTGGCACACGTTTTCTGGCCAGAGCCTGTAAGTCATGAATAGAGCATATTTGTGCAAGATTGGAGTGAGCGGCAAACATAGGATCTGCCCAAATTTTGTAGGAGTCTGTTAAATCTAGCGGGCAAAAACAAATGTGCAAAATCCGGGAGTTCTGTCTGGTCCGGCTTCAAATTCTGTGAAGGGAAAAAAGAAAGCCCTTTTCTTTTGGGAAAAAGAAAAGGGCTTTTTCAATAACGTCTGCTCTGGTCAATCAGTCGTCCAGGACAACACCCTGCTGCTGCTCAGAGATTAACAAGTAGTATGACTCGGCGATAAATTCCTTGCACTCTTCGGCAACATCAAACAGTGCATGCTCTGCTTCCAGATCACTCAGCCAATCCATTTTTATCTCCAATAATCCAACTGATTTTGTAGTTCTTTAACGGAGGATAATGTCTTATTTTCCTCTTCTGTTTCGCGCAAATCAGCGAAAGCAGGCAAATTAGAACACAGATAAACAAAGAATAACAGTCGCGACTGTTAGTTTATGGTGTTATTTGTTGGCCTGTGTGAAAACAAACGACAAGGTCACTTTCCCGCCACGGATTTAATAATCTGCCTCAGCCACTGATGGGCAGAGTCGTGATGCAGCAAAGGGCTCCAGGCCATGGACAGGTCAAATGATGGAATTTCAAACGGGGGCCTGACGACAGCGAGCCTGGTACTGAATCGTTCAATATCTGCAAGCCGACTGGGAAGCGTAGCGATCAGATCATTCTGGACAGACAACAGCATCGCCACCTGATAATGACGGGTAAAAACACTGATTTTACGTTTTTTGCCAACAGCGGCGAGCGCTTCATCGACCCAGCCCAGTCGCTGTACATCCTCAGGATTAACCCCTACGCCAATCCCCATTCCGGTTTTGCTGGCCCAGATATGCTGGGATTGAAGATAGGTGTCCAGGGTAAAATCAGTCAGTATCGGGTTTTCCCTGCTCATCACACAGGAAAAATCATCCTGCCAGATCCGCGACTGATAAAACGACTGAGGCAGACTGTCAAAACGGTTAATGGCCATATCCACCCAACCTTGCTCCACGTCATGAAAGCTCACATCACTGGGCGTCAGGACATCCAGCGTCACATTCGGAGCCAGTGAGCGAACCTGCTTCAACACCAGAGGGATCAGGGTTGATTCAGCATAATCAGAAGCCATGATCCGGAAAACCCGCTGACTGGTTTCAGGATCAAACTTCTCTCTTGGCTGAATCGTTTTCTCCATGGCCAGTAATGCCTCACGAATCAGTGGCTGGAGTTCAAGTGCACGCTCTGTTGGGGTCATCCCCTCGCTGGTCCGGATCAACAGAGGATCATTAAACAACTCCCGCAGTCTGCGCAGCCCATTACTCATGGCGGGCTGGGTAATTCCCAACTGTTCCGCGGCACGGGTTACGTTGCGCTCCCTGAGCAGAACATCCAGGTAAACCATCAAATTCAGATCAACGCGTGCAATATTCATTCTATAAATACCCGAGATAACTCTTATAAATTACCAGAATCTTTCTCAGGTGTTTAGGATGTGCGACGTAAATCAAACATTTGTTTGAATTTCAACAGTCGCATAACTACACCTCGCTGTCCGGGGGAGGAAAATAACATGGCTCGCTATAACCGCTCTGAAGAAATTGCCCGCATTGAAAAGGACTGGGCGGAGAACCCACGCTGGAAAAATGTCAAACGGACCTACAGTGCAGAAGACGTCGTCCGTCTGAGAGGTTCGGTGAAAATCGAAAACACCATTGCCAGACAGGGTGCCGAGAAACTCTGGGACCTGGTGTATGGCAACCAGTCTAAAAAAGGTTATGTCAACTGTCTCGGTGCCCTCACTGGCGGCCAGGCAGTACAACAGGTTAAAGCAGGTATTGAAGCGATCTACCTTTCCGGCTGGCAGGTTGCGGCAGATAATAATACCGCCAGCACCATGTATCCTGACCAGTCTCTGTACCCGGTTGACTCCGTGCCGGCAGTAGTCAAGCGCATCAACAACAGTTTCCGTCGTGCTGATCAGATTCAGTGGAAAGCCGGTAAGCAAGCGGGTGATGAAGGCTATGTTGACATGTTTGCCCCGATTGTGGCGGACGCAGAGGCAGGCTTTGGTGGTGTACTGAACGCCTATGAATTGATGAAGGGCATGATTGAAGCCGGTGCTGCCGGAGTGCACTTTGAAGACCAGCTGGCTTCCGTTAAAAAGTGTGGCCATATGGGCGGCAAGGTGCTGGTTCCCACCCAGGAAGCTGTTCAGAAGTTGATTGCGGCCCGACTGGCTGCTGACGTTGCCGATGTACCGACCATTGTTCTGGCCCGTACCGATGCCAACGCTGCTGA
Source organism: Endozoicomonas sp. ALE010 (assembly GCF_049310165.1). Classification (NCBI taxonomy): domain Bacteria; kingdom Pseudomonadati; phylum Pseudomonadota; class Gammaproteobacteria; order Oceanospirillales; family Endozoicomonadaceae; genus Endozoicomonas; species Endozoicomonas sp. ALE010. The sequence continues at coordinate 154,879 of NZ_JBLYNV010000001.1, forward strand.
TCTGATTACCTCTGACTGCGATCCTTACGATGCAGCATTCCTGACTGGCGAAAGAACCCCTGAAGGTTTCTTCCGGACTAAGGCCGGTATTGATCAGGCAATTGCCCGTGGTCTTGCCTATGCGCCATACGCGGATCTGCTGTGGTGTGAAACCGCCACTCCAGACCTGGATGAAGCCCGTAAATTTGCAGAAGCGATCAAAGCTGAGTACCCGGATCAGCTGCTGGCTTATAACTGCTCACCCTCCTTTAACTGGAAGAAGAACCTGGACGATGAAACCATCGCCAAATTCCAGCAGGAACTGAGTGATATGGGCTACAAGTACCAGTTCATCACCCTCGCAGGCATTCATAACATGTGGTACAACATGTTTGAACTGGCTCATAACTACGCCCAGGGCGAAGGTATGAAGCATTATGTCGAGATGGTCCAGGAGCCAGAGTTTGGTGCTGCGGAAAAAGGTTACACGTTTGTTGCCCACCAACAGGAAGTCGGAACCGGTTATTTTGATGATATGACAACGGTTATCCAGGGTGGTCAGTCTTCAGTAACAGCATTAACCGGCTCTACTGAAGAAGAGCAGTTCTAGATCGTAAATGCTTGAGCCCCTGATGGATGACGGGGCTCATTTTTAGCGATGAAACATATCTCTGGCCAGTTCAGGATGCACTCTCTTTAGCGCACTCTTAAAACTGAGAGCTGTTTTTTCCTGTGACTTCCTGAGCTTACTGGGCGTTATTAACGTATCGAGAAGTGACCTGACTTTCGCTGACTTGTTACTTTTACGCTGGATACTCTCAAGCTCAGCACTGGAAATAGTAAGTTTATGCGCCAGATTGTTGGTCAGTATTGATACCTGATGAGCAAACAGGCCATCCACCGCTTTATCATAGTTCTCCACTAATTTTTGATAGTCTGACGACTCCGAATGTGCAGTGTGGTAAACAGTAGTGCCACTTTTTGATAATTCGTTGTTCCGAAATTTAGCATTGATTAATCGACGCAGGGCGGCACCATCCCCAAGGGTTGTGTATCGGGAGCACCTGAAAGAATCGAAGTCTGTAAGGATTTCTGCTGTCTGCTGCTCTGCGTATGGCGTGCAGGGTTGTTTAGGAACAAACTTTTTACCAATGGCAGAGGGTGAAAAATTTCTTTCATGTATTGCCCTCCGAAGTGCCTGCACATCTTTGAGTGTTGACTGTGTGGAATTAATGAAGTTTTTTATATCATCAAGAATCCAGACAGCACGTTGATATGCATAAGGCGAACTGAATTTCGAGTAAAAATCCTTTGCTGTTTTTGAGCTATTTCCTTTGCTTGCACCTGAACCTTGATTAGCCCGTTCAGATGATACGAAGGCTGGTACCCCGGGAATCTTCGGAAACATTCACACAATCCTTTAGATAATTATTATAACTGCATCATTTACATAGACTTGTTCTTTATGTATAAGTTCAATTTTTAAGTGATAACTGTCACAGCCCACGCTATCCCGGTGCCCGGGAAAACCGCCCGGCACTGAACTTTTCAGACCTCACAGCCAATCTTGACTATCTTTTAAAGGCGATGGTAGCACCAAAGCCAGTTTGCCTTTAATAAGTTAAAGATGTTGAGGTTATGTCAGCAGTACCCAATGTTAACCAGCTTCCTGATTATCTGAAGTTAAACCATGCTTTTCAGCAAATAAGAAACAATGTGCGCACCACCCCGCTGTTAAAATCCGATGTCTTGAGTGAACTGATCAGCGGGGAAGTGCTGATCAAAGCCGAGTCTCTGCAAATTACCGGGGCCTTTAAATTCCGGGGGGCCTTCTACCGACTGTTAAATTTAACGGATGGCCAGAAAAAACAAGGTGTTACAGCCTATTCTTCAGGAAATTTTGCAGCAGGCCTGTCAGCCGCCGGACAGCTTCTGGACATACCGGTCAGGCTGGTAATGCCCCATGATGCCCCCAAATCAAAAGTCAATAATGCCAGACGTTACGGCGCAGAGATTATTCTCTGCCAATGCAATAAACCTTCCAGGGAGGAAGCTGCCAGCGCTATGGCCAGGCAAATAGCCAAAGACCACGACGCAGTTCTGCTGCACCCTTTCGATGACCACGAGATCATCATTGGCCAGGCATCTGTAGCGCTGGAGCTGCAGGAGCAGTTGGCGATGTCCGGGAAATCCTGTGATCACATTCTCTGCCCCGTTGGTGGTGGCAGCCTGGTGGCAGGATCAAGCCTGGTGTTTGGCAGCAACACCCAGGTATGGGCCGTTGAAGTGGATGGTTACCAGGGCATGGGCATTTCCCTTGAAAACGGCAGGCGCTCTCGAGCCAAAGGTCATATCCTGTGTGACTGTGATGCTTTACTGGCCCTTGAGCCTGGCATTGCCAACCTGGACATCGTTCTGCAAACCGGTGTCAGGGGTATAACAGTCAATCCGCAAAAATCCCATGACGCCATCAGACTCGGTTTTCAGGAGATGAACCTGGTGCTGGAACCCAGCGGTGCGGTGGCCATTGCCGCGATTATGGATAACCCGGCACTGTTTGAAAATAAAACCGTAGTGGCGATTGGCAGTGGAGGTAACGTTGATCCGGATAAGTACGCTGCAATATTAGAGGCTGTCTGAGTATCCGATTGACCGGCTGGTCGTTGGGCAGGCATAACTGGTGAAAATATATCCAACCTGTAGCAATGCCTGCCAGCCCTCCCCCGCAGTGGGAAGGACAGGCAAGAGGGTGTAATCAAAAAGAGCTCAGATATTAATCGATCACGTGCACAGAAGCAGTATTGGTAGTACCGGACTCAACCAGGGCACCGGAAACCATGACAACCAGATCACCAGACTGAACAAAGTTGTGCTTCACCGCCAGCTCTTTACCCAGCTTGTAGAATGCGTCGGTGTTTTCCTGCTGTGGTACCAGGCTGGTGGTCACCCCTTTGCTCAGACTGAGTTGGTTAGCGGTCTTCTCGGAAGAGGTCAGCGCCAGAATCTGGGCTTTAGGGAAGAACTTACGCAGAGAACGTGCAGACTTACCCTGCTCAGTGGCAACGATAATCAGCTTGGCAGCCAGAATATCTGCCGTCTTGACCGCACCACGGCAAACCGCCTGGGTGATACTGCGATAATTGTCGATCTCGGCATCGAACTCTTCAACACGCAGTTCCATGCTGCCATCCGTGCTGTTACAGATGGTTGCCATAACCGCCACAGATTCTGCCGGGTACTTACCTTTGGCACTCTCACCGGAGAGCATAACGGCATCGGTGCCGTCCAGAATAGCGTTTGCTACGTCACCGGCTTCTGCACGGGTTGGACGGGGATTCTTGATCATCGAATCCAGCATCTGGGTAGCCGTGATAACCGGCTTACGGGCATGGTTACACTTGTTGATCATCATCTTCTGAGCAAAGATCACCTGATCAACCGGGATTTCTACACCCAGGTCACCACGGGCCACCATGATGGCATCAGAAACGGCCAGAATGTCGTCGAAGTTATCAACGCCTTCCTGGTTCTCGATCTTGGAAATGATCTGGATTTCCTTACCACCGTTGGCATCCAGCAGTTCACGGATCTCGTTAACGTCGCTGGCTTTACGAATAAAGGAAGCCGCTACAAAATCAACGCCCTGCTCACAACCGAAGACCAGGTCAGCCTTATCCTTTTCTGACAGGGCTGGCAGGTTAACTTTAACACCAGGCAGGTTTACGCCTTTGTTTTCACCCAGTTCACCGTTGTTCTTGACTTCACAGACGATTTCCTGAGCCTTGACTTCTTTTACCGTCAGTTCAATCAGGCCATCGTCCAGCAGAACCGTGTTACCCGGCTTCAGGTCATCGGTCAGGCCGGCGTAGGTAACCGCTACACGCGTGCTGTCACCAATAACAGACGTGTCGGTAGTCAGAGTAAATTCCTGTCCTGCGCTCAGCATGACGTCGTCGCCACTGTGCAGTTTAACAGTTCGGATTTCAGGGCCTTTTGTGTCCAGAAGAATGGCAACACGCTTACCGGTTTCAGCCATGACTTCGCGCAGACGGGCAATACGGGCACCATGCTCGTCAAAGTCACCATGAGAGAAATTCAGTCGCATCACATTCATGCCATTGTCGACCAGTTTGGTCAGCATCTCATGGGATTCAGACTTTGGGCCGATGGTACAGACGATCTTAGTCTTTCTCACTGGAGTTTTCTCCGTCATAGGGGATTTCCGGGAGCCTGTCGGGCATAAGTCCGAGAGTCTCCCAGTGTGATTGACGGTCAGGTATACGAAGTCCCGACACTTTGGTGGGTGCGGATACTACCGCAAAAACGAAAGAAAACCTTGGCCTTTTTACAATAAATCCGTTGTTTTAGATCAGTATTTTCCGAAAATATGTTTAATTAATCACCAACCATAATAACTTATGAAAATGCTTGTGAAACAGTGACTTATTATAGAAAGATTCGTTATTTATGAAGGACTGGGATTGCCCTGCTTCCACAATGCCAGGATCGAAAGAAACAGGACCAGGCATCAAACCAGTCGTTCAGCAGAAACGACAATCCCGTTCAAATCGGCATACAGGAAATGGCCGGGAATGAAGTCCACGCCATGAAACCGAACAGGAATATCGACCTCTCCCTGCCCTTTTTTATCCGTTTTCATCGGGTGTACAGCAAGCGCCTGAACCCCCAGCGGCAGTTGTGAAATCACTTCAACGTCACGAATACAGCCATAAACAATAATACCCTGCCAGCCATTGCTTACGGCCTGTTCTGCCAGCATATCACCCAACAAGGCCCTTCTCAGGGAACCGCCGCCATCAACAACCAGCACTTTACCGTGACCGTCACTGAACACCTGCTCCCGAACTCTGGAATTATCTTCATGGCATTTAATGGTGACAATTTCGCCACCAAAAATATCCCTGCCACCAAAGCTGTTAAAACCCGGGTCAACGACCTGAAGGCTTCCCGGGAAATCATCACACAAATCGGGGGTGGTAAAACTCATTATTATTCTCCCATGACAATTCAGACTGGCATGATAACCAAAAAAAACACCGAGAAAAGCTTTTCCTCTGTGAAATGCGGATTACTTCTCTGCACAATTAAATGCCACACCATAAACGTGCAATGCCCACTATCGCTCGGCATTTTCCCAGTGGTTTTATCAACCTGAACTAAAAACTCAGCGCAGGAACTTTTACCAGACTCAACAATCTACAATTCAGTTCCTGAATACTCTGACAGTTAATAGCAGGATGGGACAAGGATCCAGAAGGTGCTACTTAACAATGGTCGTATAAATAAACCATCTATGAGCCAATCAGGCAGGAGTTATCATGCAACCAATAGCGCAGAGTAGTCTCAGAAGTATAGATGGAAGCGGTTTGAAAAAAGACAAAGATGCGTTAGCTGACGGTCTGAAGCCTATATCCGGTTTAGTGGCTAACTTTAATAAATGTATCAGAGAAGCCTCTAAAACGGATCAGAATCACACAATCAAACGATTGAAAAAGGATTTACCAGCCGGATGGACGACCAGTACAGAAACCGATATTGATCATCGTAAGATGCAGCAAATTGTCGGACTCAGTTTTTCCACGAATCATTTATCCCCGGATACCACATCGCAACAGCCTGATATCGAGATGATACAGTGCGATAGTCGTATTGAGCCGGGCAATATTGCCCCAGCGAAGAGTGAAATTTTTCAATGCCAGGCCAATAATCTTGAATTCATAACGATGGCCAGCTTCGGTGGTTATATTCTTGATGCCTGTTTCAGCCCGACAGGAAAGACCCTCTTGATCAGTGGTTGCGACAGTTTGAATGATCATAGCCTGGTAACCTGTCGGCAAGGTGACGATGGCAACTGGTCGGAGAAGAGCAGGAGTAAGGTCGAAGATTCCGAGGAGATTCTTTTCCAGCTCAACCGGTTAGAAAATACGCTCTTGAGTATCACCCCTGAAGGCCATCTCAATGTGAGTACGCTAAATAGTTATGACCATTGGAAAAAAACGAGGGTGCTTGAGCACCCCCCACTTGAAGATGGCGATGAGCAGGTGAAGGCAAGATTCAGTCCGTTGCAGGACAAGATTATGTCCTGCAATCCGCTCACCGGCAAAATCAACGTATTGCACGTGGATGGTAACAGCCAGTGGACCCTGCTAAACCCGCTGGGGGATATCAGGCAAGTTGGGCTAACAGCACCGGAATTCAATGCCACGAATAATTATTTAATAACTTACAATGGCACAAAAGTGACCATCTGGGGATGTGATGATCAGAGCAACTGCCTTGAGAATAAATTTGAAAAAAATTACGACAGTTCAATTGAAGATTGCCAGATGAGTGATGATGAGCAGCACGCTCTTATCTTCCCCCGGGGCAACCAGGTTTTTTTCCTGGCTCGCGATGTCGACGGCAACTGGTCGCAGGTCGGAGAGGTTCGTCATTCCGCGCAGATAGTAAATCACTGCAACGAAAATGTTTGCAACCGTATTTGTAAAGCCTACCTCAATAACTCAGGGCAGTATGCACTGACCCATGATTTAGCTAAGAAATGTATAATTTCCGGTTATGACGATAATGGTGCATGGGTAGAAAAAAGAGAGATTCCGAGTTGTGATCTTGTCAGCTTCAGCATCTCCGGGCGCAAAGTACTGGCCAGACTCGGCAGAGGCTCTTTTAAAATCTGGGGTTGCCATAGCGGTAACCGTCTGGACAAAGGTCAGCCCCTTGAGCACATCGGCAGTGACAGAGCCTGTTTCAGTCCCTCAGAGAATCTGCTCCTGAGCTTTGGCAATCTGACGAATTACGCTTGCATTTGGGGTGATGACGAAGACGGTAACCTGATTGAGAAAGCAAGGATATGTCATCAGAGGGGGATTAACTTTGCTCGCTTCAATGGTCAGGAGGACAGTGTGCTGAGCATCAGCCGTGATTGCACTGTGAAAGTCCAATGGCTTGACAGAGATGGCAAATGGCAGGGACAGCTGATGGTTCAACATCAAAAAAGAATCGATTTTGCCGATTTTTCCATCTCCGGTCGCCTTGCCTTTACCGTTAGCATGGACGGCACCGCCTGCATCCTGGGGCGTGACGATAATAGCGAATGGACGCTACAGGCCATAACAAGGCATGATGGCTATGTGATCCAGGGCGCTCTGTTTAATAAATTGGATAACCATTTTCTGACTTTTGGTTGCAGTGACAAAGATCATGACAAGTCGGGTTTTGTCCAATTCTGGAGCATTGGTAATGATGGCAAATGGGCAGAAAAAGAACTGATAACACTGGCTCATCCCGTTGAAATTGCCAAATTCAGCCCTGATAGTGATCATATAATGATCCACTGCCAGAATAATTCCGGGAGTGCCACCTTACCCAGAGGTGCTACCGCGCTACTCTGGAAGATTCCTGCCAGCCTCTCAGCATGAAAAAATAGCCAGTTCTACTTAAACAAACCTTAGAGCAGGAACTTTTGCCAAATTCAATAATCTACAGCTCAGTTCCTGAATGTTTAGACAGGTAATAGCAGGATGAGACCAAGACCCAAAGGATGCTAATGATCAATGGTCGTATAAATAAACCATCTAAGTAGTTGGCCAAATGGAATCGTATATTTCTGGCTAAGTGGGCAGTTGCTATGCAAGGCGCAACGTAGGGAGCATAGCCGTAGCTATGTGACCGGAGTTGCAACGCCGCAGAGTGACTGACAACTTAGTCAGAAATATATGATTCCATTTGGTTAACTACTTATGTACCAATAAGGCAGGAGTAACCATGCAACCAATAGAGCAGAGTTGTCTCACAAGTTTAGATGGAAGCGGCTTGAAAAAAGATGAAGAGGCGTTAATTAACGGCCTGAAGCCAATATCCGGGTTAGTGGCTAACTTTAATAAACGTATCAGAGAAGCCTCTGAACAGGGTCAGGATCAATCGCTCAAACGACTGAAACAGCATTTACCCTCCGAATGGACGACCAGCATAGATATAGATATTGAGCATCGTAAGCTGGAAATTGTCGGGCTGCATTTGTCCACGAATCGTTTATCACCAGGCAGCACATCGCAACAGCCTGGTATCAGTACGATACAGTGCGATAGTCGTATTGAGCCGGGCAATATTGACCCGGCGACGAGTGAAATTTTCCAGTGCCAGACCAATTATCTTACGTTCCAAAAGAAGGCCCACTTCAGTTGTTATATTGTTCAAACCTACTTCAGCCCTTCGGGTAAGCACCTCTTCATCAGCGGTTGCGACAGTTTGAAAGATCATAGCCTGGTAAGCTGGCGACAAGACGCGGATGGTAACTGGTTGGAGAACAGCAGGAGCAGGGTTGGGGCCCAGCAGATTATTCCCCAGCTTAACCGGTCGGAAAACACGCTTCTGACTTGCTGCAGCGAGGATGGCAAGGTCAAGGTGAGTACACTCAATAGTGATGGCCATTGGGTGGAGTCGCGGGTGCTTGAGCACTCGCCACTTGAAGATGGCTACGAACCAGTGATGGCAAGCTTCAACCCGGTGCAGGACAAGATTATGACCTACGATCAGTGCGCCGGCAGCATCAATGTTTTGCGATTGGATGGCAGCCGGTGGACTCTGCTAGACCAGCCAGTAAAGATCAGACAATGTGGGCCAAGAGCACTGAACTTCGTCCCCACGAATACTTTTTTAATGACTCACAATGTTGAAAAAGCGACCATCTGGCACCTTAATGAGCAGCGCAACTGTATTGCTCGTGTATTTGTCAAGGCTTGCGACCGTGTAATTTCTGATTGTCAGTTGAGTTGGGATGAGAGCCATGCCCTTGTCCTCCTGGATAACCGGGTTTTCTTTCTGGCTCACGATGCCTACGGCAAATGGTCGCAGGTCGGAGAGGTCCATCATTCTGAGCAACCCGTAGAAATTAACCAGGGCGTTAGAGGGACCAACCGTATTTGCTCAGCCTCCTTCAATCCCTCAGCGACATTTGCACTTACCCGTGATTTAGCCAGAAAAACAAAAATTTCCGGTTATAACGCTAATGTTGACTGGGTAGAAAAAATAGAGATCCCGAGTTGTGATAATGCCACCTTCAGCACCTCGGGGTACAAAGTACTGGCCGACTTCGGTGGTGGCTCTTTTAAAATCTGGGATTGCGGTTCAGGCAATCTGAACAAACCCCAAATCCTTGAGCACCCCGGCAGTGACAGAGCTATCTTCAGTCGTTCAGAAAAACAGCTCCTGAGCTATGGCAATGAAACAAATTACGCTTGCATTTGGGGTGATGACAGGGAAGGTAACCTGATTGAGAAAGCACGGGCATGTCATCAGGGAGGGATTATCATTGCTCACTTCAATCTTAAGGAAGACAGTGTACTGACCGTCGGTCATGATTGCACTGTGAAAATTCAGGGGCTTGACACAGACGATGAATGGCTGGAGCAGCTGGAGGTTAAGCATCAAAAACCAATTGATGTTGCCCAATTTTCCCGATCAGGCCGTCTGGCATTTTCCGTTAGCCAGGACAGTACCGCCGGCATCATGGGGCGAGACGACAAGGGCAAATGGACACAACAGGCATTGACAAAACCCGGTCCCTATTTGATCAAATGCGCCCAGTTTAATAAATGGGAGAACCATTTCCTGATCTTTGGCAAAGATTACAAAGATCATGACAAGCCGGGCTTTGTGCAACTCTGGAGTATCGGTGATGATGGAAAATGGGCAGAAAGAGAGATGATAAAACTGGATCATCCCGTTAAAGTGGCCGATTTTAGCCCCGATGGTGGTCATTTAATAATCCACTGCAAAAAGAACCCCGGGGGGGTACCCAAAGGGGACACAGTACTTCTCTGGAAGATTCCTGTCAGCCCCCCAGGGCAATCTTTGCACAACCCTACACAGGGACTATCAAGTCATTCCGCCAGATAGAGCCAGGTTTCCAGAACCGAATCGGGGTTCAGGGAAACGGTATTAATACCCTCTTCCATCAACCAGCGGGCAAAGTCAGGATGATCACTGGGCCCCTGGCCGCAAATACCGATGTATTTCCCCTGTCGGCGACAGGCCTGAATCGCCATGGACAACAACTGCTTGACGGCGGCATTACGCTCATCAAAAAGGTGAGCAATCAAGCCGGAATCCCGATCAAGCCCCAGGGCCAGCTGAGTCATATCGTTGGAACCAATGGAGAAGCCATCAAAATATTCCAGGAACTCATCAGCCAGCAGCGCATTGGATGGCAGTTCGCACATCATAATAATCTTCAGGCCATGTTCACCACGACGAAGTCCAAAGTCAGACATAATGTTGATGACCTGACGGGCTTCATCCGGCGTTCGGACGAATGGCACCATCAATTCAACATTGGTCAGACCGAACTCCTCCCTGACCCGCTTCATGGCCCGGCATTCAAGCTCAAAACAGTCCCTGAAGGATTCCGAGATATAGCGGGAAGCGCCACGAAAGCCCAGCATCGGGTTCTCTTCATGGGGCTCATAGATCTTGCCGCCAATCAGGTTGGCATATTCGTTAGACTTGAAGTCTGAGAGTCGGACAATAACTTTTTCCGGGGCAAAAGCGGCAGCAATAGAAGCGACGCCTTCAACCAGTTTTTCAACGTAAAAGTCGACAGGATTGCCGTAGCCCGCCATTCGCTCATCAATCTGCTGTCTGACAGCATCGGGGACGCTGTCCGGATTAGTTTGATAGTTCAGCAAAGCCTTGGGATGAACACCGATCATCTTGTTGATAATAAATTCCAGTCGAGCAAGCCCCACACCCGAATTGGGCAGTCGGGAGAAACTGAAAGCCCGGTCAGGATTCCCCACATTCATCATAATCCTGAAGGGCAACTCAGGCATTTGATCCAGATCTTTCTTCTGGTGCTCAAACGGCAACTCACCCTGATAAATAAAGCCGGTATCCCCTTCGGCACAGGAAACCGTTACCGCCTGACCATCTTTCAGTCGGCGGGTAGCGTCACCACACCCGACCACTGCTGGAATACCCAGCTCTCGGGCGATAATAGCGGCGTGACAGGTACGCCCACCCCGGTTGGTGACAATGGCTGAAGCCCGTTTCATAACCGGCTCCCAGTCCGGATCAGTCATATCGGTAACCAGCACATCGCCATCCTGAACCCGGTCCATATCCGCCAGATCATCCACCAGACAGACACGCCCCTGACCAATGCGCTGGCCAATACTGCGGCCTTCTGCCAGAACATTACCCTGTTGCAACAGGCGATAACGTTCCAGCGTCCTGGACTCAGTTCGACTTTGTACTGTCTCAGGCCGGGCCTGAACCACATAGAGCTGCTGGTCATCGCCATCTTTGGCCCACTCGATGTCCATGGGTCGGCCGTAATGGGCTTCAATGGCCATGGCCTGACGGGCCAGTTCCAGCACATCGGCATCATTGATGGAGAACTGCTGGCGCTTTTTAAGGTCAACGTCCACGGTTTGCACCGATCTTCCGGTCTCTGGAGCATCACCGTAAACCATCTGAATCGCCTTGCTGCCCATATTCCGCCTGAGAATGGCAGAGCGCCCTGCTTCAAGTGCGGGCTTGTAAACATAAAATTCATCCGGGTTTACTGCCCCCTGAACCACGGTCTCTCCCAGGCCATAGGAGGAGGTGATAAATACCGCATCGCGGAAACCCGACTCGGTATCCAGAGTAAACATCACCCCGGCAGCCCCAGTTTCACTGCGCACCATCCGCTGAATTCCGGCCGACAGCGCCACATCCCGATGGTCAAAGCCCTGATGCTCACGGTATGAAATGGCACGATCATTAAAGAGAGAGGCAAAGACTTCCCGAACCGCTCGCAGAACATTCTGTGCACCACGGATATTCAGAAAGGTTTCCTGCTGCCCGGCAAAGGAGGCATCGGGCAAGTCTTCCGCCGTTGCCGATGACCGCACTGCCACAGCCAGATCCTCCTGATCACCACAGAGTTCACGGTAGCTGTTGACAATGGCCTGTTCAAATTCCGGTCGAAATGGCTCATCCATAATCCATTGACGAATATTGGCACCCGCCCGGGTGAGCTGTTGAATATCATCAATATTCAGTTCATCTAGCAGGGTATGAATTCGATCATATAACCCTGAGCCATCCAGAAAGTCTCGATAGGCCTCTGCCGTGGTGGCAAAGCCACCGGGTACACGAACCCCTGCCCTGCCAAGGTGGCTGAGCATTTCTCCCAGCGAGGCGTTCTTGCCACCAACCCTCTCCACATCACTATTGCCCAGGGCATCCAGGCCCACAACAAACTCTGGTAAAGATGAACTGTTCAAGCCACTCTCCTGCCTGTACTCCAAAGGATTACCATGGGTTTCACCGCTGAGAATTCACCGACCGTGCTGTCAGAGTTCCACTCTGCCAGGGCCATAAATAAAGCTGTCATAGTACTGCCAATAAGACGACACCGGTTACCTCACCGGGAAGATTTCGGTATAGTTTGTTTGAAAATGTTATTGATTGGAAGAGTTTTTTACTTTGGATCACATCATTTTGATCTACCTGTACCAGAAACAGGTGATCTCAAGCTATTACCCCCTGAATTTATGCTGCTGGAGTCGATAAAATGGAGCGATCGGTATTTTTTATCTCTGATGGTACTGGCATTACCGCTGAATCCTTTGGCCAAAGTCTGCTGGCCCAGTTCTCGGGGCCTACATTCCGTCACCACACCCTGCCCTATATTGATACCCCCGAAAAAGCCGTTCGGGCACTGACCCTGATTAAAGAGACTCATCAGCATGAGGTGATTCAACCTATCCTCTTTATGACGGTGTTGAATGAAGAGGTCAGCAAACTGCTGCACACCAGCGGGGCTTATATTATTGACCTCTTTGCTACCTTCCTTCCCGGCCTGGAGATGGAGTTAGGCTCACACCCGTTGTATACCGTTGGCAAGAAGCGTTCCACAACCAGCAGTGCCAGCTATCACCGTCGCATCGAAGCGGTGCAGTTTGCCCTTGATAATGATGATGGTGCCCGCATCCGACACTATGAAAAGGCCGATATTATCGTGCTGGGTGCCTCCCGTTCGGGCAAAACACCCACCTGCATCTATCTTGGTTTACAGTTTGGTATCTATGCCGCCAATTACCCCATTACCGAGGATGATTTTGATAAGGGCATCAAGCTGCCTGATTTTCTTCGCCCGCACAAAGAACGTCTTTTTGGTTTGACCATCAATCCGGCCCGGCTCTCAGGCATCAGAAATGAGCGCCGTCCAAACAGCCGCTACTCATCAGTCAGGCAATGTCAATATGAAATACAGATGGTTGAACAGATCTATAACCAGGAGCAGATCAGCTATATCGATACCACTGAATTTTCTGTCGAAGAGATTGCAACACGGATCATGGATCAGGCCAATCTGACAAGAAGGCTGAAATAACCATCATTCAAAACTCATCAGGCCCTGAGGACTGCCCTTAATTAAATTGTTGCATAACAGTTATTTTTTCCTTGTGGCCCGCGGAATTGAATTTTTTTTCCTTCCCCTTGTCGAATGGTTGGAAAGGCATCTTTGACAAGAGGAAGAAAACGTGGATGTAACAGGCATAAAAACCGATACGACTAATGCATCAGACTTAACTTCAGAAGCCAGCTATTGCGACGAGACAGGAAATTATAAATCTCTGACAGTGCGACAAACTGAAGACAAGGAGGTACACCTCAACCCTGTCAATTCTGGCTCCGACAACACTGGAGAATCTGAAACCAGTGCAGCAGGTTCTAACAGGTTGTTTACCCTTACTGGCAGCAAAGTCAGTCATTCTGAACCTTGTGGTCCGAAAGCTACTGGAAGCTTTACAGGAAGTTCTACAGGAAGCACCGAAGGCAGTCAGAATGTGACTTCCAGCGCTGGCCTTCACTTGGTAAACCAAACGGGTTTGCAGGCATTGCTCACCTTAAAAGATGTTGAAAAACAATATGTTAAGGAAGAATTGAAGAAACTTGTTCAACAGCTTGATGAATTACACGTCGGTGTCAGTTTAAGGGGTAAAGTCTATAACCTTAAAAGAAATATCTGGCAATACATTGATGAGGACTTAATCCTTGTGGGTAAACGTTTTTACTCAAAGGATATTCAATTAAGAAAAATAATAGCGGATGGCATTCAAGGAGTACTTCGGGATATCGCTATTTGGGCAGGGATCAACACCAGCAACCTGAAAGTACTGACCTATATTATTGAACAAGGGTTTCCCATCATTAACGGCCCTGCCTGGATGGATCCGAATCCTGAATCTATCGTTTACCTCCCTTTTGATACAATGATGAAACTGGTAGACAACTGCAACCCGTATTGCCCGGACCTATTATTTGTTAAGGCTATTTTCGCTGGTGCGGACCCTCAATTTGACGTTCTTACCCAGACGATTTTAACTCGACGCATGAATGATGGACTGTTTCAGGAAACAATCGCTAAATCAATACCAACCGTTTCACATACAAGGTTAATGGTGTTCTTCAATTACCTCCGTCAAAAATGTAATGCCAGAGATATGATTGAAGACTTATTTAGGCATAAGTTCAGCAACCACCGAACTTCAAATCTTCGCGAGATTTATAGATACAAAGACAGCATAATATTGCTTTTTGTTCTTGAAGCCATTGCACAACAATCACCGGATAAAGCCCGTACCCTTATTTGTTCATTTTCTCAGCGTGAACAGCAAGTGATGGCAATGACAGCTCTTTTGGGAGGACTGCATCAATCTACCGAATTATTATGTGGAATGGGTATTACCGTCGCCAGCAAGCCGTTTAAGGAAGCATCCGTTAATTTAAAAAATTCTCCTTTTCTTATGGCCAAAGAGGCTGGATTGACCAATGAACGATTATTTATCAATACAGTAAATCGGGTAGCTCCATTTTTATGGACCTTGCCCGATAATGATGGGCTACAGTGGTACAAGGATACAATTTTTCCCAATAAGAAAGGACATTCGTTTATCCATCTTGCCATGAAGCAAGCGTCCATTTACCAGGAGGGAAATCATGAATCGAAAAAATGGTCAGGCCCGGATCATACCAAACATTTGCGTCTGGGCGATGTAAGCCTGTGGGCGACAAAAATTTTTACGGTATTGGATGATACTATTTCTACCAACATTACGGGGCTTTTACAGAAAGATCCTCGTTATTGTGAGGCATGGAACATCCTGATCAGCAGGGCTAAATGCTGTAATGGCCTTACCCATCCTGATGATTTTATGAAATTCATGGACTGGCTGTTGATCGATGGCCTGTCACTGGTTCGAATGGAGCCGGAATACCGGAAGGAAGAGGCAGCCTTTACCACTCGCCAAAAAAGTTATCGCCCGGATCTGTGGCCGGATCCACATAGTCAGGTTCCAATAGATGAGCGACTGGCCTACTCAGCATCAGATGAGCTACTGGTAGCCTATAGCAAAGTCGTCACAACATTACATTTTGACATCATTGAATCATTTCTACGCCTTGCCCCTCCCGGCCATCGAATACATGTGCTGAATCACTGGTTAACTGATCCTGATTGTGCAAAACAGCGGGAAACCTTATTTCGCCAGACTGTTTACCCCCTTAATAATTTGGAAAGTCCTAACATTTGGCAGTTGTTGCTATCACTGGATAAAGATTATCAACCACCGGAAAATCAGTTTGATAATGACTGGAAAAAACCGGGCAATCCGCAACAGTGGACAGCGCCGCCCCCGACAGTATCATTAACGGGAGAATATACCGAGGTGCACGGACGTACGTTTGCCATTCAGCGTACGGATGATGGCTGGGATTACCTGGAGTTTCTCAGCGATACGGAAAAACCGGAAGAGCTGGCAAAAACGGGTAATAAAATCAGCCTGTTGGCATCCATAGCCAGTCAGTATGGCTTGAAAAGCTCGATTCCCCAAGTTGTCGGCAGATATCACTGGAGCAATGCGCCAATTGATTCGACAACAGTTACGCCTCCAGCCAAAAGGTCAAAATCCGGGGAGAAGTGTCGCGATATTGAAGGCAAGGCAGGTTATTGCCTTCACCTGAAATCAACCAAAGATTCACCTTTTCATTTATACCCCTGCGATCTCGATCCCGTAACACAGGCGGATCAGATTTTCGCGGGACTCTGTAACTTTGCCCATGATTGCGGTGTTTTATTCAGTTGCGGATTGTATGCTCCAGCAGTAATAACAGCAGACCGTGATTCCATGACTAGCAGAAAACACCATGTCCTTTCATCTTATGTGGATGCCCCTTTCGAGGGGATGATGCTTCAGTGGAAAAAAGCGTCAGAACATCCCAGTGCAGGTCCCGCAGGCATACGAAATGCGGGTGATACGAAAAGTATGATTGAGCTGGGTGAAGATTACTTTTTCTCCAAAAGATGTCAGAAGTTTCTTGATTTTGAACAATCAGAGGACCGGGCCAAGGTGGCATTTTCAGAACTGGCCAACAATGCCCAGGGACTGGTATTGCAATATGCCCGCTGTTTTCAACAACAGTTCGATCCTGACGACAGGGAGTCCATGCTGAATCATGAGCGTAAAATAAAGACAATTCTGACCACGCTGTTTCACAAGGCCTTTCCCCAATTCACAGAAGAGTGCGTGAATCAGGCCATGGATGAAAATGAGCTGCTGTCACAGGCTGTCAGAGAGGTCATCTACTGGTGTGGTCATGACGCCAGATTCATTAACGATATAAAACAAAACATAATTCCGAAATCCATATATCCGGGTTGTTCAGAAAGTACCAATATTGCTGATTTCAGTATATTGAAACGTCGTGAGCTGATTCCCAACGTTGGTTTTGTTACATGGGATAACCAGCCAGACCTTGGCGTTCAATATGGCGTAAATCCATTGGTTGCTCTGAATGCCGTGATCGTCAAGCTACTGGCCTTAGGAGCCCTGACCTCTTTGTGAGTTAAATCTCTCATGATCGCTTTGTTGGCATTTATCATCTCTTGCGGCCGGGAATTGTTACTGCGAGACATAATTCACCCTCTATACTTCGGATCGAAGGTATATCCGGGTGCGGAACTGACAACAATTTGCAGTCTTCCGAACGAGATCGGTCAATGCGTCATCATTGATGTATTCGCCAGCTCCCGGACCAGGCTTCTAAACGGGCAATATGCGCCAGGATAAATACGGCCTCTTGCCCGGATATGGGAGGGGATTAATTGCCGCTTGCCAAACCGTTAAATACTGAGACTGCTGTTACTCAGGCAGTGGGTAATGAAATCAGGCCTGAAATAGTCCGGGATCCTGTCTGCTTCCATCGCTGGTGGGTTACCTTGCCGACGTTACCATTCGAGAACATCACCAGCTATTTATCAATTGAAGATATAAGCGCGTTCGCCCAAACATGCAAGGCAGTGGCCAGCCGATTGGTGGCCTGCGGACTGGAAGAAGTCCGCTACTTCCTCTCCTTACCAAAGGACAAACAGAATTCGTGTCAGACAATCATTCATTCTAACCGGCAACTCCTTCAGTACCTCAGGACGTTATCGATATTTTCCAGGCGCCACTTCCCTGTGCAGCTGAGCCCGGCCTTTTATGCCTGTTACACCCGGCATTCGCGCCAGCAGATTATTGATGCAACGGCACTTACCCTGAAGCCCGTTGGGAGCTTGTATTTGGATAGCTATAGCGGGCATTATCATGATCTTGAGCTGAGCATGATTGCCGCAATCAGGGTGAAGGGGTTCATTGATATTCTGACTCCGGATCGTCATGGTCACTGGTGCCGGTCCGCTGAAATCAAATACAATGAAATTTGCAATTTTGATCAGCAGCGTGCTAACCATATTTTATTTATCCCACAGAAGGTGTCGAAAAGCCTGGTGGGAGAACCACCGCACTACAAATACATCGGCAAAGACCACTTATTGTCCGTTTATGAATGTCACGATAACTCCTGGGTTGAGCAACAGCAATTGACCATCAGTGAGGTGTTTCCTCAAATCAGGACAATATTGAAGGATGACGCTTATCTGTATCCTATGAATGACTTCTATCTGTCACCGGATGCCAGCGCACTGGTCTGTACGTACGATTGGCGTGAAGTTGCCATTCTGGGCCGGGAAGCGGAAGGTCAGTGGGTTAATAAAGGCAGCATTACAACCCGTATTCGTAACTTGTTGTTCAGTGATGACAGCCGTCATGTCGCGCTTTGGTATGGTTCATGCCTCACGCTAATGGGCAAGTCAGACGATGGGGCCTGGTCAGAAACCGGTAAAATCATTGTTACAGACACTGATATTGACATGAACTTTATAACCGGTGCTGGTAGTGAGTCGGATGATGAGTTTGAACTTGAAGTACTATTCAGCCCGGATAATCAGCATTTTGTCACATGGTTTGATATTGCTGGCGTTGATGTTCATCGAGATAATTTCTTTGTCGTCATCGCGTCCCTTGGTCCGGACGGAAAATGGCGTGAAAAGCAGAGAATTGTCAAAACCTGTGAGCCTCCGACAACGTATTACCCCCTGGAACCTGCTTTTGGTCCCGATGGTCGGCATCTGATTATCGCCACCGATGACGGTGTTGAAATCTGGGAATTAAACAGTGAGGATCAATGGCTTCCCGCTGCTCAGGAGCAGCCCCATGGCGGTAAAGGCAGTGTTCATTTTTCTGTGCACCCGGATGAATTTATCAGCATAAACGGGCGTAAAATATCAGTCTGGCGCAAGGCGGTGTCCGGAACCTGGGGCAAAGCCCAAACATTTTCGGCTGGATCTCTGACCAGAGTCAGTCCTGACGGTGGCACCATTGTCTGTAATGAACCGTCAGCCCATACCGATATCCACCAACGCCAACCTTCTGGTGAGTGGATCAGTCAACGTATCGAATTTTCCATCAGGGATGGGTGTTTTAATAATGAGAGCTGCCTGCTTGCCGTTGTACCACCCCTTGAAACCGAAACCGACCACCTGATTTTGCTGGGGGTGAACGCAGACGGGATCTGGCAGGAAAAGGACCGGTTGCCATCAGAACACAGAATTCATGCATTTTGTTTTAGCCCGTGCAGCCGCAGCATACAGATCGAAAGTGATCGCGGTGGCAATGGTGTCAGAATACAAAGTTTTTTTTCTTTCTGGAGGATCGTCCCGGACCAATGTTAACGCTTTTCTGCGCTAGTACATGGTTTCAATGAGTTTGACGGGTTGTCGTGTCTCCGCACTCCGTTCGTCCTGAGCCTGTCGAAGGGCGGAAACTCCGGACTCTGATAGATCGTGCCAAGCACCCTTCGACTCCGCTCAGGGTGAACGGAGATTGTACACTTCAAACTCATTGAAACCATGCACTAGAACTGATTTCCCCGCAGTTTCATTCGACGGGCAAGCAAACCCAACCCTCCATCAAAACCCTGGCACTGCGGCTCATAATGGCTTTGGTCACTGACCATTGCCCATTATTCAGCACTGCTTCTGCCCCCACTTTCAAGGTACCCGAGGGGTGGCCAAAACGGACCGGGTTTCGTTCACCACCGGCAGCCAGGTTAACCAGGGTGCCCGGAATGGCAGCCGCTGTACCAATGGCCACGGCAGCGGTGCCCATCATGGCATGATGCAGTTTTCCCATGGAGAGTGCCCTGACCAGCAGATCGATCTCATCTTCAGAGACCTCCTTGCCGCTGGATGAGAGGTAACTTTTCGGTTCAGCAACAAAAGCAACTTTCGGCGTATGCTGTCGGGTTGCGGCTTCTTCCAGGCTGCTGATCAACCCCATCTGCAGTGCGCCATAAGCCCGAATGTTCTCAAACATGGCCAGTGCCTGCTTATCGCCGTTGATCACTTCCTGTAGTTCAGTCCCCTGGTAACCAATGTCTGCTGCATTGATAAAAATGGTGGGAATGCCGGCATTGATCAGGGTTGCCTTTAACGTCCCAACGCCGGGTACTTCAAGATCATCCACCAGGTGGCCTGTCGGGAACATGGCACCTTCACCATCAGCAGGATCAAGAAACTCAACCTGAACCTCGGCCGCCGGGAAAGTCACACCGTCCAGGACAAAATCACCCGTTTCCTGAACCGCACCATTGGTCATTGGCACATGGGCAATAATGGTTTTTTTGATATTGGCCTGCCAGATCCTTACCGTTGCGATGCCATTGTCGGGTATCCGTTGCTTATCAACCAGACCGCTGCTGATGGCAAAGGCCCCGACAGCTGCAGTCAGGTTGCCGCAGTTACCACTCCAGTCCACGACAGGTTGATCAATGGCTACCTGACCAAAAAGATAATCGACATCATGGTCTGGCTGGCTGCTTTGCAACAGGATCACCGTTTTGCTGGTACTGGACGTGGCACCACCCATACCATCAATTTGCTTACCATAGGGGTCCGGACTGCCAATCACTCGAAGAAGCAGAGCATCACGGGCCTTACCCGGAACCTGTGCAGCTGGCGGAAGATCGGTGAGATTAAAAAAAACGCCCTTGCTGGTTCCGCCTCGCATATAAGTAGCAGGAACCTTGATTTGTGGAGGATGAGCCATGGAGAACAGCTCCTTCTGTTATAGGATTGTTGTGCTGGCCCTGATCAAGGGCCAGCGTGAGAGCCGTCAGGCAGCTGCTTCGGATTCCAGGAAGTCCCTGGCAAAACGTTGCAGTACACCACCGGCATCGTATACGGATACTTCTTCAGCGGTATCCAGGCGACAGGTTACCGGGACCTCAACAGCTTCTCCGCTGGTACGGTGAATCAACAGGCTCAGTGTTGCTCCGGGCGTCCGCTCACCGATAACATCGTAGGTTTCGCTGCCATCAAGACCCAGTGTCTTGCGGGTTGTGCCAGCCTTGAATTCCAGAGGCAGCACACCCATACCCACCAGGTTAGTCCGGTGAATACGCTCGAACCCTTCTGCCACAATGGCCTCCACACCGGCAAGCCGAACCCCTTTGGCAGCCCAGTCACGGGATGATCCCTGCCCATAATCCGCACCGGCTACAATAATCAGCGGCTGGCGACGCTCCATATAGGTCTCAATGGCTTCCCACATCCGTGTTTCTTTGCCTTCGGGCTCAATTCTGGCCAAAGAGCCCTGCCTGACTTCGCCATTAGCATCCAGACACATCTCATTGAGCAGCTTTGGGTTGGCAAAGGTGGCCCGTTGCGCGGTCAGATGGTCACCACGGTGGGTGGCATAGGAGTTAAAGTCTTCTTCCGGCAGCCCCATTTTCGCCAGATATTCCCCCGCCGCACTGCTGGCCAGAATCGCATTGGAAGGCGACAGGTGATCGGTGGTGATGTTATCGCCCAGAATCGCCAGAGGGCGCATGCCTTTCAGGGTGCGCTCACCAGCCAGAGCCCCTTCCCAATAGGGAGGACGGCGAATGTAGGTACTCATGGAGCGCCAGTGGTAGAGAGGACTTTCGGCCTGCTCCGCCTTGCCCAGATCAAACATGGGAATATAAACCTGGTTAAACTGCTCTGGTTTTACGGATTCAGCAACAATGGCATCAATCTCTTCATCGCTGGGCCAGATGTCTTTCAAGGTGATGGGGTTGCCATCCTGATCAGTACCCAATGCATCCTTTTCAATATCAAAGCGCACCGTACCGGCAATAGCATAAGCCACCACCAACGGTGGCGAGGCGAGGAAGGCCTGCCTGGCGTAGGGATGAATCCGTCCATCAAAGTTACGGTTGCCAGAGAGAACGGCCGTTGCATAAAGATCCCGATCTATGACTTCCTGTTGAATTTCCGGATCAAGAGCCCCACTCATACCGTTACAGGTGGTACAGGCGTAGGCGACAATGCCAAAGCCCAGTTTCTCCATTTCAGAAAGAAGACCTGCTTCCTCAAGATAGAGCCTGGCGACTTTGGAACCTGGTGCGAAAGATGACTTCACCCAGGGTTTCCGGACAAGCCCCAGCTCATTAGCCTTTCGGGCCACCAGACCGGCGGCAACCACGTTACGGGGATTACTGGTATTGGTACAGCTGGTGATAGCCGCAATGATGATGGCACCATCAGGCATTAAGCCTTCTTGCTCATCTTCTTTTTTATAAGGCCCTGCAACGCCACGACTTGCCAGCTCAGAGGTCGGCAAACGACGGTGTGGGTTGGATGGCCCTGCCATATTTCGGCAAACCGCAGAGAGATCAAAGGTCAGCACTCGCTCATAGTCAGCGGTTTTCAGATCATCAGCCCATAGCCCGGTGGTTTTGGCGTAATTCTCCACCAGGGCCACCTGCTCAGGTTCCCGACCGGTCAACTTAAGATAATCAATGGTCTGTTCATCGATATAGAACATCCCGGCGGAAGCACCAAACTCCGGGGTCATATTGGCAATGGTGGCACGATCACCAATGGTAAGATTGGCAGCCCCCTCGCCAAAGAACTCCAAATAAGATGAAACCACACGCTCATTTCTCAGGAATTCAGTCAGGGCCAACACGATGTCGGTGGCGGTAATGCCCGGCTGACGCTGCCCTGTCAGCTCAACACCGACGATATCAGGAAGGCGCATCATGGAAGGACGGCCCAGCATCACCGTTTCCGCTTCCAGGCCACCAACACCAATTGCGATAACGCCAAGGGCATCGACATGGGGCGTATGGCTGTCGGTACCGACACAGGTATCAGGATAGGCGACACCATCGCGGGCCTGGATAACCGGAGACATTTTCTCCAGGTTGATCTGATGCATGATGCCATTACCCGCAGGAATCACATCAACATTCTCAAAGGCGGTTTTGCTCCACTCGATAAAGTGGAAACGGTCTTCATTGCGACGATCTTCAATAGCCCGGTTCTTTGCCAATGCCTCCGGATCAAAACCGCCATATTCAACGGCCAGAGAGTGGTCAACAATCAACTGGGTTGGCACAACCGGGTTAACCCTGGCAGGATCACCGCCCTGCCCGGCAATAGCGTCTCGCAATCCGGCAAGATCCACCAGGGCGGTCTGGCCAAGAATGTCATGGCAGACAACACGGGCCGGATACCAGGGGAAATCCAGGTCACGCTTACGCTCAATGATCTGCTTCAGGGAGTCAGTCAGAGTAGCCGGGTCACAGCGGCGAACCAGCTGCTCGGCCAGCACTCTGGCGGTATAGGGTAAGGTGTTATAGGTGCCCGGCTGAATCGCTTCCACGGCTGCACGGGTATCATAATAGTCCAGCTGGGTGCCGGGTAAGGGTTTACGAAAATCAGTGTTCATACGTCGAACGTCCACCGGGCAAATAATTTGTTTTTATAAACTACGCAGACCACAAAGAACACAAAGACAGCTTTTTTCTCTGGTGGTCTTTGTGGTTAATCGCGATCTTCAATAGCCACCCATTCTGCGCTTTCCGGTCCGGTGTAGTCGGCAGATGGTCGGATAATGCGGTTGTTAGCACGCTGCTCCATAACGTGAGCGGTCCAGCCAGCCACCCGCGAACAAACAAAGATCGGGGTAAACAACCTGGTAGGAATACCCATAAAGTTGTAGGCCGAAGCGTGGAAGAAGTCGGCATTACAGAACAACTTTTTCTCCCGCCACATGACCGCCTCAACACGCTCGGAAACGGCATAAAGATACTGATCGCCCACCTGCTCAGACAACTTCCGCGACCACTGTTTGATGATGGCATTACGGGGATCAGACTCACGATAAATGGCATGGCCAAAGCCCATAATCTTATCCTTGCGGGCCAGCATGCCCATGATCTTCTCTTCGGCCTCCTCTGGGGAGCGCCAGTTCTCGATCATTGCCATAGCCGCTTCGTTAGCGCCGCCGTGGAGCGGGCCACGCAATGAACCGATGGCACCGGTCACACAGCTGTGAATATCAGAAAGGGTGGAAGCACAAACACGACCGGTAAAGGTTGAAGCATTGAACTCATGCTCGGCATAAAGCACCAGGGAAGCGTGCATCACCTGAACATGGAGTGGCTCAGGCTTTTTGTTGTGCAGAGTCCAGAGAAACTGCTCGGCGATGGAGTCAGCATCGGTATCAACATCGACCCGAACACCGTTGTGGCTGAAGTTGTACCAGTAGTTGATCATGCCGGGGAAAATGGCCAGCATGCGGTCAATATGATCGTTCTGCTGTGAGAAATCCTGTTCGGTTTCCAGGTTACCCAGCATTGAACAACCGGTACGCATTACATCCATTGGGTGAGCTTCCGCAGGAATCTGTTCGAGTACCGTTTTCAGAGCATCGGGCAGAGAGCGAAGGCCTTTCAGTCTGGTTTTGTAGGCGTCCAGTTCAGCCTGGTTTGGCAGTTTGCCATAAAGCAGAAGATACGCGACTTCTTCAAACTGGGCATTGTCGGCCAGCTCTTTGATATCGTAACCACGGTAAGTGAGGCCCGAACCGGTTTTGCCAACGGTACAGAGCGCGGTTTCACCGGCTGACTGACCACGCAGACCAGCACCACTTATTTTTTTTTCAGCCCCAGAGTTCGATTTTTTTTCTGTCCCAGAGTTCGTCGACATAATACTTCTCCGTTTTTTTTATTTCGTTTTATGGGTTAAGGAACTCTTTGGTTCTCACCAGCTGTTCACGCTCCTGGAAGGTCATCATGCCATCGGCGATAGCGCCACTGTTACCGTCACGCCTGATCACCTCCAATACTTCCCGCATCGCGGTCACTGCAGCCCGCTGCAGGTCAGAAGGAATAATGATCAGCTGATAGCCCATCGCTTTCAGGTCTTCAGTAGGTACCAGTGGTGTTTTACCGCTGTAGAACATATTAATCAGCTTGGGACCGGGAGCCTGTTTGGCAATGGCTTCAATCTGCCCAATGGTCTGTGGTGCCTCAACAAACAGCATATCCGCCCCTGCTTCGACATAAGCCCTGGCACGATCCAAAGCATCGTCAAAACCGGTAACGGCAATAGCATCAGTACGGGCAATCACGGTGACATCGTCGGCATACTTTCTGGCCACCGAGACTTTCTTACACATCTCGTCAACAGATACCAGAGACTTGCCGTCCAGATGCCCGCAGCGCTTGGGAAACTCCTGGTCTTCCAGATGAAAAGCACTGACGCCCGCATTGGCAAAAAGCTCCACAGTGCGTTTGACATTCACCTCATTGCCAAAACCGGTATCCGCATCCGCAATGACTGGCAGAGAGGTGGCTGCCACGATCTGACGAACCCGGTCAACCACTTCCGTCAGTGTCAGCAGACCAATATCAGGCACACCGGTGCTGCGGGCAATGGCACCACCACTGGCGTATAACGCTGAGAAACCGGCTTCTTCACCGAGCCGGGCCGAAATACCATCGTAAACACCGGGAGCGGTGACAATGCCCTGCTCAGCGATCAATCGACTCAAGGCATTATTCTTTTGATTCATGGCGTTACCTCTGATTCTTAATTCTTGATATAAAGAGTGTTAACAACAGCATTATCTATGTTGCGGACCCTGTCGACGTCATAGACACCAAAGAACATGTTTGACAATATTTTAAACCGAGATATTTATACCGAACTTTACTCAGCACTTCTACCTGCATTGAAAACAACATATAACTAAATCAGTGACATATAGATCACAATCGCTTATTCAAAAAACATCTCAGAAAAGCTGCATTGTGTTGAAATAAAAGGCTATTCTTGCGCCGCAGGAGAGTTTCAACACACTCTGCTCTTGATGGCCGGTAACGGCGAGAAGAGTCAGACTGAAAACTGTTTGAGTGTTCCTTGTTGATCGCACGGAACTGAAGTTAACTCTAATTAACTCTAATTAACGCTAAGGAGTCATATCTTGGATACAACGATAAAAAATGCATCTTATGCATCAATACCTATGCAACCTCTAAACGAGGATCAAAAAGCATCAAGTGAAAATACAGAAGGATCTGTTAATACCAGCAATGGAAGGTGTTGCGTTATTGGTCTCGGTGTGGTCATTATCGGAGGCGTGGCATTAGGGCTAGGGCTTCGATTGACGGGCGGTAAGCAATTAAGTGCCAGTACGTCCGTGTCTGGACTTGGAAATACTCAGGGTTTCGATACCCGTGGGGCTCCAACTAGAACTGTCAGCAGCACCCCCGAGTCATTTATAACCAGATGCATATCATGCCCCCCTAATACCGAAGTAACTACTCCAAGCACTCCCTGGGCACCTCAAACAGCTACGTCGCCAGCACGCACTTATCCTCAGGGAACAACACCACCTACAACTTCCAACAACGCCCCCCAGCAGCCTTCCGCCAGCACAACAATCCCCCATAAACCCTTGGCAAGTACTAAACAATCTCTCTCGCTATCTCCATCAACTACTATAGTGCCAACATCTTCTAATCCTAATTCTACATCTTCAAACACTCCCGACTGAGAGATGAGATGATGTCCCCATCGGCTTTGATGTTACTGCTACTACATCAAGGCTGCCGGGGTTGATGGTTACTTTATCAGTTGAGATACTATCTACGGTTTTAAGTGCAATTGTTCTCAGGGAAGTTATACAGCTAACCATCGCGATCGCAATATCTGATGATAATTAGCACTTGATGGCTGGTTCGTGGATTGTAGACGATGGCATAGTGCCCCGGCTCCAGTTAAAATGCCGACTGTTTTGTTCGGACACCTGTATGAAGACGCTGACAATTCTGGAACTGGAATATAAAGACGATACCAGTCTCTACTTTGAACATTTTATTCACCTCCCTTATCCCTGTTTTCTGGATAGCTCGGTATTCGATGGAAAGCAGGCAGTCTATAAAGATCATTCCAGCCGTTATGACATTATGACTGCAGCTCCAGAAATGCACTTCACCTTCACCCCGGAAGGTGATTTGATGATTGAAGATCTTATTCAACAAAAAACAGAAACTGTTTCTGGAGCTGAACCTTTTTCGCCATTGCCAAAACGGCTTAATGCCATGAGCAAAGTCGACAATGCCGGCTTGCCTTTTGTTGGTGGCATGGTTGGTTACTGGGGATATGAACTGTGTGAACACCTTGAGCCGGACCGAATAGCCCATCGAGACAGTTCAACACCGCTGATGTCCGTCGGGCTCTATCAGTGGGCGCTGATCTGTGATCATAAGGAACGACGGGCCTGTCTGGTGTTTCATCCTGATATACCCGAATCATTGAAAACTGAAATTCTGCAAGCTATTGACCATAAAGTCAGGAAGTCAGACCGTTCACCATTCAAACTGCTCGACAGGTTCACCCCGACACAAACCCCGGCTGAATACCAGTGTGCATTTCAGCAAATTCAGGACTATATTGTGGCGGGAGATTGCTATGAGGTGAATCTTACCCAGCGTTTTACTGCGCCCTATAGCGGCGATTCCTGGGAAGCATTTAAAAAGCTCAGAACCATCACCAAAGCGCCCTACTCTGCGTTTATTTCGCGTCCTGACCTGAGCATTCTCAGCCATTCTCCGGAGCAGTTTATCCGGCTGAAAAACGGTCATGTTGCCACCAAGCCCATCAAGGGTACCCGTCCCAGGGGCCACTCTCCTGAAGAAGACCGTGCCATTGCTGAGGAGCTACAACATAGCCAGAAGGATCAATCGGAAAACCTGATGATTGTCGATCTGCTGAGAAACGATCTTGGTAAGGTCTGCAAGACAGGTACCGTGTCAGTACCCCGATTATTTGCCTTGGAAAGTTATGCCAACGTGCATCACCTGGTCAGTACAGTGAAAGGCCAACTGATGGACGATTATGATGCATTTGACCTGCTGGGAAGCACATTCCCCGGCGGTTCGATTACCGGAGCGCCAAAAATACGATCCATGGAGATTATCAGGGAGCTGGAACCGGTAGCCCGCACTGTTTACTGTGGCTCCATCGGCTATATCAGCTGTGATGGCAATATGGATACCAGTATCACCATACGGACGATTCTGGCCAAAGATGGCGAATTACACTGCTGGGGAGGTGGGGCGATTGTTGCTGACTCTGACTGTGAATCGGAATACCAGGAGTCCATAACTAAAGTAAAAAATCTGATGAGTACTCTGGAAAGGTTTCTGTAACAGAGTTCTTAGCGGATACACTCAGGCGGTGTGCTTAAAAGTTCTGGCCACTGCCTGATCCAGCCGATCAGATGATCCGCTTCTATCTGAAGGATATTAATGCAGGATTGATCTGCCAATGTCCGGGCATAATGCTGACTGACCTCAACAGGAACAATATCATCTCTGGACCCGACAAAATGAATTTGGGGGATATCGGATAAATGACTGCTAAAAGACTCAGGATTCAGAGCTGTCGGCATGTCTGAAACACCGTGATAGTGATTAAGGTAGCGGGGAGCAAGATTACCCGCTACGGTTCTGACAGAAATCACATCGTTCCTGTTAGCGGCCAGCAGTAGAGCAATGCTTCCGCCTCCGGAGTAACCGATCAGTTCAAGCTGACGGTAACCGCCGTTTTCTTTAAGGGATGACACCACAGAGTTCATAGTCTCAACCACCTTTTTGCTGTAACGCCCAAACGTCCATACCCTGCTATTGCAGTGGCCATTCATCTTGTACTGGCAAGGTTGTCCGAGATAAGCAATATCCGGTGATGCATCTTTCAGCATCAAGTGATGAACCAGTCGATTCGTCGGCGTAGGATCCAAGGATGGACGGTTAGATCTCAACCATGCCCGGCCATCCCCTTCAATATAGATGCGTAATGTGTCGCTCAACGGCTGTGACGGAGCCAGGGTGTAAACCGGCCAATAGAACTGATCATAAATGGTGGCAATCAACCCCTGGCGAAACGCATCCGGGCTGACTTCAGGAATTTGCTGGCGAGTCTCACAGCCAAAAATCAAACAGGCTACGAGAACGGAAACGATATTTCTTAAGTTTGTTTCATGCATTCAATATCAGATAGGGATATTCATAATACGGTGGGTTGTGAGATCAACGACACCATTCAGCTGAATGAAGGTGCCACCGACGGTGGTAACGTTATCAACGATGGTTCCGTTGACCAAATTATGCTGGACGGTGCCACCGTTGAGGCCCCCAGCCTGCAAAATTTTACGGTAACTATTCAGTGAACCCACCAAACCAGCTTACCAGACTGGTAAGGAATACCTGCCTTATAAGGGCTACGGATTTGGATGAGCTTTTTTCAGCCAGGTGGGTCATGGATTCGCAATTCTTTGAGACGACTTTCATCCATCTGCCAAGGTAGCCACTGGCTTAAATCTTCTGGTGGCTTCCGGTCATTAGCAATGCAAGCCTCAAGATAGCCCTTCAACCACAGCTTCTGATTGATCTTCCAGATCTTCAGGCTTGTCAGCACCGTAAAGAACCAGGCCGCCAGCTCCATACTCCAGTCGCTCCCGCTGCCGTAGTAGTTTTTCCGGCCAACCACGAGACCTCGCAACGTCTGTTCAGCAATATTGTTATCCATCGGAATTTCCGGATTTTGAATAAACCGGCAGAGCCCTTCCCAATGGTTCACAAGGCTCTCAAGTATCTTTTGCGCTTTTTCAGCCAGCCGTGGTCGTACCAGTTCTTTATCTCGCTGAGAGGCTATGCGTTCAACATGTTTTTCCAGTCTCAACTGGCGGGTCGGCCACTGCTTTGGGTCTTCCCGTACAAGAAGTCGTTGCTCGTTTAAATAATATAAACGAGCAATTCTATCTACCCAGGCAATGCTCCATTTTTCCAAATCCGGGTCACCACGACTGGCAGCAATAAAGTCTCGCCTGACATGAGCCCAGCAGAAGGCCAGAACAATCAATGGATGGTCTTTGGCCAGTTTCTTGTAGGCAGAATACCGGTCGCAGACAAGGGTTCCCTCGCTATCTCCAATAACTGATTCAGGGACAGAGACAGCGCGACTATTACTGATGCTGAAGTAGGCTGCCTCATCGGAAACAAATACCCAGAGCCAATGTTTCTGGCTGCCCTCTGAATCATCACACCACTGCAACCATCGGGTTTCATCGGCATGCATTCGATCACTGTGGCAAACCCGCTCTCTGCAAGCTTCCACGACCGGTTCTATGAGAGCAGGCAGTGTTTGTATTCCCGAAGTAGTGGTTCCTGCAGCCAGATCGAGCCCATGCTATTTGTACGACTGAAGCTGTCTGTTAACCGGAATAACAAAAGCATATTTGTTGATAATTAAATCAACCCAGACAGAAACTCCCAATGTTCCTCTGTTAATCAAACGTGCTGGAGATGGGGCGGTGATAATTGCGGGTGTTTCAGGACATTGGCAAGTCTTGCGATATCGCTTGCGATGGTAACGCCTCTTGTGTGGCCTGACCTCAATTTCTACAACATCACAATGATCACAGCCAGGAAACGGGTCGAAGGGCAAGCGACAGATGGCACAACACTTCTCGTTATCGGGTAGGTCAACGCCCTGATCAACCACCGGCGTTCTCATGTTTTCTCCGACCATGGCTTGGGGAACCAGGTTGCTGGCCACGCTTACGAGTCGTCGGTTATCGTGTGGTATTTTTGCTTTGCTTTTCCTGACTGGGTTTTGAGCGATTTTTCTTTTCAGTAGAACGGCCAAAGACCATGTGTTTCATATGACTCAGCTGAGAATCGCGTTCTTTGATGGTCGCCTTGAGTTGATCGACTTCAGCCTTATTATCCTTTTTCATCAAGGCAATGGTGTCCAGTAATTCCTGCTCACGAACCCGGGTCCGTTTCCACAGACCCCGGTAGTGGTTGACCTGCCATTTGAGTTCAATGAACTCCTGCCTAGTCAAAGTGACTTGAACAAGGCTGAAAGGAGTACAGGATTGTTCTGAAGTGCATTCAGGCTTAATGATTTCAAGAACCTATCAAGGATAGCTGAGCAGGGCTATTTATGCTTGAATAATTGATTTAGCGAATGGTTACGTAGAAGTTGTAAATTATGTCAGATCTAACTGATTACATGGACGCCATGGGTGTTTGTCCCAGTGATGCTGAAGCTTGGGAAAATCACCTGAGCAATATTTCTGAGCCAGATGACTCAACGGTAATCACTTATGAAAGGCTGGAAGCTCAAAACAGGCAGTTGAAAGAGTGTGCTGCACGCTATGGTGCAGAGGTTGAAGCCTGCACCATCAAAATCATGGAAGAACTGAAAGCCTTAAACCAGATCATAAGATCATCGGCTCTTTATGGCATTAAAGAACAGCATGACCAGTTAGCTGTTCTGGCCAACCGATTAAAAAACACCTAATCACCAACCTGCCAGTGCTGTGAATGTGTACTGGCAAGAAACTCACAAGGATTATCAGTGTCTTCAATGACCCAGAGCTTTCGGCAGGCTCTGGATAATGCCACATAGAGTAACCGCTGCTCCATTAAACGTACTTCTTCTTCGTCGCCCTTATCTTTGGCATTATCGATTTTACGGATGTCCGGGTAGCTGTGACTTGAAATATCCGGAACAATGACAAAGGGAAACTCAAGCCCTTTGGCAGAGTGCGCTGTAATAATGTTTACGCATCCATCTCTCAGAACCAGCCCCTGTTGTTTATTAAACACTTCAGCCTGAAGGCCTTCCGCATTTAACAGTCGGCAGTATTTTGCTGCCGAGTCCCAGTCTTTCGTGATAATGCCAATCTGGTTGGCGTTAACGCCGGAAGTGACTTGGTCCATCACAATTTCAACAACAACTTCAGGGTGTTCCTCCAATGGTCGCTTGATCAAGCTCGGTTTGTCACCTTCAACAACTGCGTCAGACAAGCCCGTTCTGTCCTCTGGGCGACTCATGGTTTCATTTCTCAGCGGTGCCAACGCAGTCAGGATCTGGCGAGTCATACGATAAGAGTTTTTCAGTGTGTGACTATTAGCTCTATTGAATCGAAAATTCTTATGCACATTTGTCCCTACCGGAGATTTGCTATAAATGGATTGCCCCCCATCGAGGCAAAGCATCACAAAACCTGGATCATCCAACATATGCATCAGAATTCGCAAGCTGACAACAGAAAGATCCTGCGCTTCATCAATAAATAATGCATTGAACCTCTCAGGCATAATGTTGAGCCCTTCTTCAAACGCTCTGAGAACTTCAAGCCTTTTACGACTGAAAGAGGTGTAGTTATATTGTTTTAGTAGTTCTTCATACACTGCATAAACCTGCCATATTTTGGCTCTGGCAGATCGGAGTAACGGTGTTTTCCTGCCCACGCGCTTAAAAGCCAGATACTCTGCTTCTGTCTTTAGGTTGTTTGCTTCAATTACTCCTTCAATTTCGTCATAAACAAAGTCCAGTCCTTTGGTTTCATCCAGGCTGGTGACGACAGCAACATCCAGACTAGGGTCTTGAGAAAAACAGACAGATATTTTATTTTTAAAAAAATGAACCAAACCGTTTGGAATAACAGGTTCCCGTACTTTTCTGATGGCACATAGGCTTTGAAAAAGTACATAAATATTACGATCAAAGGTCGTGAACGATAAATTAATACCTTCCATATTGCCTGGGTGAATAGCATCAAACAGTAACTTGTTCGTTTTAACCAGCGAATGCGTATACGTTATAAACCCTATGTTCTGGCCGGTACTCCATAAGAACTCTGTGGCTCGCTCCTCAACCAGCTTCTTCATTCGATACAAGGCAATCAGCGTTTTTCCTGTTCCCGGACCTCCAGTGACTTTGAAAGATCCACTATTGAGAGGCTTATCAATGATCTCCTGCTGCCTGCGATCAAGTTTTAAAAGAAAGTTCTCAAGTGGCTGTAGGGCTATATCCTTGAGAGTCTGGGTAGCCCCCAGACTGTAGAGCTTACCTATATGATTGAGCTGCGGCGCGGTTATATAGTCCTGCAACCGAGCATTGATATCTTCCGGTAACTTGTCGGATGCAAAGAGACTATGGCGTGAATTTTCCAAAATGATTTGATGGTATTCATCCGGAATATGGATCAAATCCAGTTCGAACTTTTCTATCTCGAAGAAATCATCAACCTCTGGTGTTTTTTCAGAGACCTGAGTTTGAGGAAGTACCTTACTCTTCTTAACGGTGTAAACCTTCTTGCGCGGTTTCTGTGGAACAGATAGGCCTTCAGGAAGAGGCTGTTGAACTGCGTCTTTCTGCTCTTTTGGCAGTTCACCGACGGGTACAGTTGAGACACTGTCCAGTACTCGATAGCTGTTTTCAGTACGCTTAAAGAAGGCCAGTAAGACAATGTTTTTGTCTTTTTGGTTTATGAAGAATGGCAGACGATAATCGCCCAGACGAACCCTGTGCATGCCATTTCGACCTGTCAGAGTCTTCAGGTTATTGTTCTTTGCAAATGGGTTTGCGCAGATCGTATCAAGGTGGCGCTGAGCCTTATGCTGTTCAGAGGGTGGAATTTTTTTCAGATCGTGATGGTATTGTTCATTGAAAAGAATAGGCCAGGCCATGACGGGAAAACACTCGGGCATGATAGAGACAGGTACTGTACGACATACGACTTTTAAAGAAAATGGTGGAATTTACGGCTGCAAGTGATGTGAGAAGTAAGCATTACTTGTGTCAGTCCGTAAGACTTACCTTGACTAATGCCTTGTTACTTACCCATGATGAAATCCCTGCTTTCCAACAATGAACAGGTTACTCAGAACTCCGTAAATTAAGGCGTTATACTTACTTACAAATAGCAGTGATTTTGTCAGATTTCTTCTTTTTTTATTAAAGCCCGCCAAAAGTGAAAATGAGTGTAAAACGTCAAGTTGTTCACTTTGGCCTAGGTTGTTGGGTCTTTATCCGGAGTAATTGCCAGAGTGTTTGAGATTCTAATTTTCACTGCTGTTTTCTGTGCCGGCATCATTTTTGAGAGGATTCGCAAGCAGAAAAAATCAGCATCGACAGTCCCCCCCCCAAAAAAAAGAAGCTCAGAAAAGCAAAGATGCTGTACCAGCAACATCAGTCACCAGAAAAAGTTCTCCTTCAAACAGGGTAGTGATACCTGAACCGAGGGTATCGGTACAAAAAACTGCGTCTTTTGAAGATGAATCTGTACCTGACTGTGTTCGGGAAAGTCGTACCCGTAGCCAATACCTAAAAGAAAAATACAAAGATATTTATAAAAAGAAGTCGATTGCCACAGCAGGTCAGCTTGACTCGTTAGCTGTAACTATGGTTGAAGGTAGCAGCACTGAGCTTGAGAAAGATGGCATCTCAATCAAAACTGCAGCGCCTGAATCAGTTGAGACAGTCGCAAAACCTGTAAATATTGAAAGCGACTCGATACCCGGTTGCGTTCGTGAAAGTCGGGCTCGCAGCCAATACCTGAAAGAAAAATATAAGAATTTGTCTCAGGTTGAAAAAGTCACATCCACCAATCAGACAAAGCAGACTGCAAGCTCTTATAACTCGGAATATGGAGCTGAATCAGAGAAACCATCAACAAAGAAAGCAAGTCAAAAAGAAAGCAAACAGGCTGCTTCTGTTGTTTCAAAAGCATCTGTTTATAAATCAGAGTTGTTGAAAAATATCGGCAATGATTTTCCTGTCAGTATGCTGACTGTCGGTATGGTTGCTGTTTATCATGATACTCTTGGGGCAGGGAAACTGCAGTCGGTTAGAACCAGAGAAAATGCTTCTCCTTTGTATGAAGTTTTGTACGCTTCAAAAACCTGTACCCACAATACCGATATTTTTCACGCTGATGGTTTGATTACCAGAATAATGCTGGCTCCGTCCATTGAGGACAAATTATTCATGGTACTGGGAAATGATATTTCTGGTAATAAACTGAAATACCTGTTTGATCCGAAGAACAGGTACCTGCCAGAAAATCAGAAAAAGAAAACCAGTGTCAGTATATCAGCATCTTTTAGCAGCCGTGATAACAGAAAGGAAATCTCACTCAGTAAGACAAGAACTAAACAGGTGCATACCCGAACTGGCAGCAGTTACTACAATGGCTCCGACCATACTCCAGCAGGGCTGGTGAGCAGCAGCTTCAAGAGTACCTTGCAAACAAGATCTAACAAGCATCGTCAAACGCACTGTTATGCGTGCAAGACTTCATTGAGTTCAAACTCTCATGCTAAGTGCAGTAAGTGCAATGGCCTGATCTGTGAATGTGGAGCTTGCTTCTGTAGAGTTAGCGATAGTAACAAGTCCGACTTAAATACTACACCAGTCGTCAGTAAGGGGGCCGACTACAAGACTGACCCGCAGCGCTCAGATACAGAAAATGAAACTCTCGCAGAGGAATACTTTGACCCAGGGCCAATATATTTCGGGCCAGAGTTCGATCATTGTGACCAGGAATATTACGACCACCTATCTGATGCCAGTCCTGATTTTGGTTATGCAGAAGATTTGGAGTGGGATGAACGGTGAATATGAAATTACACAAGGCTATATCTGATGTATGAAGAAATCTCGCCAGAGTCATATGGACAGTCAGAGTTTGGTTCAGATGGGCACAGGCCTATTGTTGAGGTGTCCGTCTTCACAGTAAACCACCAGTTTTGACCACTGGTTCAGGGCATAGCTCATGGCCTTATGGGTAAGAGTATCCGGTATCAGCCGGGTGACGTTTTTCTGTAGCCACTGGTGCAGGTCATCAAGCAGTGGCTAAGGAATAGTCTAAAAATAACTTCCTGATTTGCGCCTCTCAGACAATGGTCAATACTTTGAACCATTGCTGGAGGTGACTATGGCTACATACCCCTCATTAGTAAAAAAACGCATGAGAACTTTCTATCGATCACTCAATGAAAGGGATCGTCGGCATTATGCCACTATTGAAGCTATTAAGCTCGGTCATGGCGGTATTGGTTATATATCTCAGGTGCTGGGCTGTGATCAGAAAACCATTAGCCATGAAATTGCTGAGCTGGAGTCAGGAGGTGGATGGTTTTTTTAAACAGATTGTGGTTTTGCAGGCCGAGGCCCGTTGAGCAGTCCCTGATCAAGTGCGCACTATTCCTCAACCCCGTGCCGCAAGCAAAGCTGTGCGCAGATCATCGTAGTTGGTGATGGAGGGATATTGAGAAAACTCCGCAATCACGTTATCGGGTGCCTTGAACAGAAAACCGGCATCTGCTTCAGAGAGCATGGTGGTGTCATTGTAGGAGTCACCTGCAGCAAGAACCCGGTAATTGAGGCTTTTCAGTGCTTTTACCGATGCGCGTTTCGGGTCTTTCTGCCTTAACTTATAGCCGGTTACCTTCCCTGATTCTGCTACCTCCAGGCGATGGCAGAACAGTGTCGGACGACCCAGCTGAACCATAAATGGATCGGCAAACTCATAAAAAGTATCCGACAGGATAATTAACTGGAATTCACTGCGCAGCCAGTTGACAAAATCCACAGCGCCTTCCAGCGGCTTCATTCCGGAAATCACTGCCTGAATTTCATTCAACCCGAGTTTATGTTTATCCAGTATGGATAAGCGCATGGTCATCAGCTCATCGTAATCGGGAATATCACGTGTCGTTGCCCTGAGTTCGTCAATACCGGTATGGGTAGCAAATTCAATCCAGATTTCCGGAATCAGTACACCTTCAAGGTCAAGACAGACGACATCCATTGGTTATTCTCTCTTTGATGGTTAGACTTATTGCGGCCTGACAGGCTGGATGAGAATATAGCATAAACACCTATAAATATAGATATTGATTCTATTATCGACTAAATAGCCGCTGCTACAATAAACCACCACCGGCAAATGAAAACCGTCCCCCGGGAGAACTGGATTATGAAAATCACCATGGTCAAAAAGATAATGGCCGATGGCAACCTCTGCAAAAAATGCCAGGAAGTGCAGGAAAGACTGGAGAGTTCAGGTCATATCAATCGCATTGATCAATTCGTCACCGCCGTTGATGGCGACCCGGACAGCACAGGTACTTTACTGGCAAATTTATACCAGGTAGACAAAGCACCTTTTTTCATTGTTGAAGAAGAAGGCTGCGAGCCAGCGATTTACACTATCTATTTTAAGCTGGTAAAGGAAGTACTGGAAAAAGCGGCTTGAACCAAGCCGCTTATAAGGTAGTTACTGGTTTGGTAGCTGAACATGTGAAAAGAGTTCATCCACTTCCGCCTTGTTATGACGAAGGATTGCTTCCTGAACCACATCTTTGGTCAGGTGAGGGGCAAACTCTTCAATAAAGTCGTACATAAATCCACGCAGGAAAGTACCACGCCGGAACCCGATCTTGGTAATGCTTGGCTCAAACAGGTGATCAGCATTCAGGGGTACAAGGTCAGAATCCAGTTCAGGGTCATAAGCCATTTTGGCAATGATCCCGACGCCCAGCCCAAGGCGCACATAGGTTTTGATCACGTCAGCGTCAGTGGCAGTAAACACTACCCTGGGTGATAACCCTTCATTCATAAAGGCTTCATCCAGCTTGGAGCGACCCGTAAATCCGAAAACGTAGGTGACCAGGGCATAACGGGCAATATCTTTCAGGCTCAATTCAGATACCTGGGTTAGAGGATGATCCCTGGGTACAAGAACACAGCGATTCCAGCGATAGCATGGCATCATCACCAGATCATTGAACAGATCCAGCGCTTCCGTTGCGATAGCAAAGTCAACGGAACCGTCTGCTGCCATTTCGGCAATTTGGATGGGAGTGCCCTGATGCATATGAAGGGCAACATCGGGATACTGGCCAATAAACTGCCGGATAATGCCCGGCAGGGCATAGCGAGCCTGCGTGTGGGTTGTGGCAATGGACAGACTGCCCTTTCGCTCGTCACTGAATTCCTGGGCAACCTGCTTGATCGACTCAACTTTTCTAAGGATCTCACCGGCTGTATCAATGATTTTCTCACCGGCCGGGGTAATGCGGGTGAGATGCTTGCCACTTCGGGCAAAAACCTCAACGCCAAGTTCATCTTCCAAAAGCCGGATTTGTTTGCTTATACCGGGCTGAGAAGTGTATAGACTCTGCGCTGTAGCTGATACGTTGAGATCGTGGTGGGCGACCTCCCAGATATAGCGCAGTTGTTGCAGCTTCATTGATGGCCTCCGGTCGGGCAGGTTGTGCTGACAAAAATGAATAGATTGAAACAGGATCCGTTAGTTCTATAAAGCATAAAAGAATGACATTAAATTCTTTTCCAGAATACAAGCCAGTCAATATAGTTACCAGCGAATCATCAATTTTTAGTCAATATTTTCAAACATCGCCTTGGCTAGTTATAACTTTAGACCATAGATTTTGGGATGCTTATGGATTTTCTAACATATATTGCCACCGGTGCCGGCGTTGGTTTTGCGGTTGGCCTGACAGGTATCGGCGGTGGTTCATTGATGACACCACTGCTGTTAATGTTTGGCTTTCCGGCTCATATCGCCATTGGAACGGATCTGATGTATGCAGCCATTACCAAGTCAACCGGAGTCATTGTCCATCATCGTCAGAAAAGTATTGACTGGACACTGGTCAAAACGCTCTGTGCTGGCAGTCTTCCTGCCACAGTCCTGACAATTGTGCTGCTCAAGTTTTTTTTTGACAGAAGCGCTG
Source organism: Endozoicomonas sp. ALE010 (assembly GCF_049310165.1). NCBI lineage: Bacteria > Pseudomonadati > Pseudomonadota > Gammaproteobacteria > Oceanospirillales > Endozoicomonadaceae > Endozoicomonas > Endozoicomonas sp. ALE010. The sequence continues at coordinate 193,207 of NZ_JBLYNV010000001.1, forward strand.
ATTATAGCCCGATCCTTACACTATGCCTTGGGATAATGTTAACCCTCACTGCGCTGTCGCTATTTATGAGTCCTTTTTTGAAAAGAAGACAGCTCTCAGGTGTCTCGATGATTCCACAGAAATATCAGACACCTTTAACATTTATTGCCGGTATATTCCTCGGGGTTCTGGTCACACTTTCATCGGTGGGGGCCGGAGCACTGGGCACTGCCGCTATTGTCCTGCTCTATCCGCTGCTGAAACCCGTCAAGGTAGTGGGTAGCGACCTGGCTCACGCAGTACCGTTAACGTTGCTGGCAGGCTTTGGCCATATCTGGCTGGGTAATGTCGATTTTGTGCTGTTAGGCAGCCTGTTGATTGGCTCTATCCCTGCTATCTATGTAGGAACCCGTGTCGGCATGAAGCTACCGGATACCTTCATGCGCATCATATTGGCCATTATTTTGCTCGGACTGGGCCTGAAATACCTTTTTTAACCCTATCCAGGGTTGCAGCCCTGTGTCAGTTTGAATAAAGTGGAAAACCCTCACCAGGCCAATGGAAAACCCATAATTACCAGGGCTTTATACAGGGTGAGGTGACTATCTGTCAGTATGGGTGCCATATTTTCATCTGGCATCAGGGGCTCAGGCCACTGATCAGGAGATTTTAAACCAGTCTTATTAAAAAAACGGGACCGCGCACATGGCTGTATTACCCATTGAAGACCTTAATATTCAATCTCAGGAAGTTCTGTTGAGTCCGGAACGCCTTAAGGCTGTGATTCCGATGACTGAGGCAGCAGCAAAAACGGTTTCTGAAAGCCGTGAAGTAATCAGGGATATTCTCGATGGCAAAGACCATCGCCTGTTTGTCGTCATAGGCCCCTGCTCAATCCACGATGTTGCTGCGGCGAAAGATTATGCCCAACGGCTGAAAGCCCTCAGTGAAGAGCTGAAAGACACATTGTATCTGGTGATGCGTGTCTATTTTGAAAAGCCAAGAACCACGGTGGGCTGGAAAGGCCTGATCAATGACCCGCATTTGAATGACTCATTTAAAATTGAAGAAGGCCTGCATATCGGTCGTCGCCTGTTAATGGATGTTGCCGAAATGGGCATTCCTGCCTCTACAGAAGCACTGGACCCGATTTCGCCTCAATATCTTCAGGACCTGGTTGCCTGGTCTGCAATAGGAGCCAGAACCACTGAGTCGCAGACTCACCGCGAAATGGCCAGCGGCCTGTCCTCGGCCGTTGGCTTTAAAAATGGCACCGATGGCGGATTGGAAGTCGCGATCAATGCCCTGCAGTCTGTTTCCAGTCCACACCGGTTTCTCGGGCTGAATGGCCAGGGGCAAGTGGCTGTTACCCATACCAAAGGCAACCCCTACGGCCACATTGTTCTGCGTGGCGGTAACGGCAAGCCAAACTACGATTCTGTCAGTGTTGCACTGTGTGAAAAGGCGCTTGAAAAAGCCGGCATCAAGCCAAATATCATGGTGGATTGTTCCCACGCCAACTCCAATAAGGACCCTGCCCTGCAACCGCTGGTTATGGAGAATGTGACCAACCAGATCATTGAAGGCAATCAATCCATTGTCGGTCTGATGGTGGAAAGCAATATTGGCTGGGGCAATCAGAAAATGACTGACAACCTGAACGACCTGCAATACGGTGTTTCTATTACTGATGCCTGTATTGACTGGAAAACCACAGAGAAGACGCTGCGCAGCATCAGGGATAAATTGAAGGATGTTCTGCCGGGTCGTCGCTAGTCAGACCTGATTTTTCTCACATAAACAGCTCGATTTGCTCGGGCTGTTCGTCTATTGAGTTGATCTTGTTATCCTCTTCAACCTGAACAGGCTCAACCACACCCGGAAGCGATAACTGGGTATCCGGTGGTGTAAAGATCTCCATCGTCTGCTTTTTGCCATAACTGACTTTACGTTCCACCGGCATATTACTGATTCTTCGATCAAGAATCGCTGAGCAGATCATGCAGACCGTGGATAGATGGCCATTAACCAGCACCTCGTAGCGACAGTCACTGTTCAGGACTTCGGTACAAAGCGTACGGTCACTTCTTGACTCAATATCCAGATTTGCCTCAACCAGATGGCGAACAGCACTGCCGTCTTCGGTGACAAAAAAATTGGATAAAATGGCCTGTTTATAACGCTTCACTGTTCCGTCGGACTACCGGGTGAGTAAATGAGCTTGGGATTTCAAAAAGGCGGGAGAAGATACACCATTATTTCAGAGAGTTATACCGGTATCTTTACCCTTTTTTTCAATAGAGGGTAAAAATACCATTAATAAAACGTGAAAAACCATAGCTTTCCCTATTCAACATCAGAAAAAGGCTGATATTGTATTTTATTGATCAACCAGATCTTGCGTCCACCCGGTGCATTGACCACCACTTCATCGTCTACCTGACGCCCAACCATTGCCCTGGCCATGGGGGAATCGATGGTAATGTGGTTGTTTTTCACATCTATCTCATCGGCACCCACTATACGACAATGGAGTATTTCACCTTCTTCGCTTTCCAGCTCAACCCAGGCACCGAAAAAAGCCTTGCCTTCCTGCTCTGGCGAATAATCGACAACCTTCAGGATTTCAAGCCGCTTGGTCAGGTAGCGTATGCGTCGGTCAATTTCCCGAAGCTGTCGCTTGCCCTCTTTATATTCCGCATTCTCACTGCGATCCCCAAGCGCAGCAGCCTCAGAAACAGCCTGCGTGACTTCAGGGCGCTTAATTCGCCACAGATACTGAAGCTCCTGCTCAAGATTTTCTTTCCCGGCACGGGTAATAAGGGGAGACTTCATAAGGTGGCACCGAACACCAACGGTAAAATTGAAACAACATTGAAAAAACGGAGAAAGGAAGTGGATGCCACCTCCCTCTATTGATCTGCCTTATTTGTAAAAAGCATTCTCAGTATTACTGTGATCCGTCACATCACGAACGCCTTTCAGCTCCGGAATACGCTCCATCAGTGTTTTTTCAACACCATCCTTGAGGGTCATATCGACCGCAGCGCAGCCCTGGCAACCACCGCCAAACTGCAGAACAGCAATGCCATCATCCAGTTCCACCAGGGATACCACGCCACCGTGGGAAGCCAGCCCGGGATTCACTTCCATTTGCAGGAAGTAGTTGATCTTCATATCCAGAGGGCTGTCTTCATTAACGTTGGGCATCTTGGCGTTGGGTGCCTTGATGGTCAGCTGACCACCCAGCTTGTCTTCAGCAAAATCAACCACCGCTTCTTCAAGAAATGGCTCACTGGTGCTTTCAACATGGCAGTTGAAATACTCAAGCTCCAGCGTCAGATCACCCTCTTTCTCTTCCCCTGGCTTGCAATAGGCCAGGCAGGTTTCCGCATGGGGCGTGCCGGGGTTGCTGACAAACAGGCGTACACCAATCCCCTCAACCCCCTGTTTTTCTAATAATTGGGCAAGATACTTCTGTGCGGCTTCAGTGAATGTAATGTTCAACGCAACACTTCCTCTATTAACTTCAGGGCTATTCTATGTCATTGGGGCGCTTCAGAGAATCCCTACCTGGCAACTCGGTTATTCAAAACGGTTTCATTTATGGGAACAATCGGGGAGAATAGTTCGCATTTGCAATTCATCGTCCTTTTCCTCGACAAGCAAGAGACCGATAATGAAAGAAACCATCAGCATTCTGGGTTGTGGCTGGCTGGGCATGCCATTGGGCGAACGACTGGTAAAAGATGGCTATCCAGTCAAGGGATCAACCACCCGGGAGGAAAAGCTGGGAGCTATTTCTGCGGTTGGCATGAAGCCTTATATTATCGGTCTTTCACCAGAGCCTGAGGGTGATATTGACTCGTTTCTGGATACCGATATTCTCTTTATCAATATTCCACCCGGAAAAGGCGATGGCCAACCCCACTTTTACCTTCGCCAGATGAAGGCACTGCTTAGCCGTATTGAGCAGTCCCGGGTTAAAAAAATTATTCTGATCAGTGCCACCTCCGTTTACCCGCAAAATAACGTTGAAGTAACGGAAGACGATGCCGTTCGCATTGAGTCCCCCTTCTCTGATACTGCCTGGCTGGATATTGAGCAGCTGTTCACGGACCATGACGACCTGAAAACCACGGTGCTTCGCTTCTCAGGCCTTATTGGCGGTGAATATCAGCCAGGGCGCTACTTTTCCGGCAGAGAGCTGGGCGGCGCTGATGATCCGGTGAATATGATACACCGGGAAGACTGTTTGCAAATCATCGGGCAGATTATTGCTAAAAATCTGTTTGGGGAAGTCTTTAACGCCTCAGCGGATGAGCACCCTACCCGTCGTCAACTCTATACCCGGTCCTGCGAAATCATGGGCATTGAGCCGCCCGTTTTTATTGACAAACCCATGCCCTATCGCCTGGTGAATTGCGATAAATTGAAGAAAGCGCTGAACTATCAGTTTGTTTATCCAGATCCATTAACAGCATTGTCTGACTAGATCTACTTCGGATATTTAATTGGCATGGTATATTCCTTGAGCGGATGGAATATACCAAAAACCATTTAGATGAGTGTAAGCCAATGAACCCCTTTTCCTTAGATCCTGACCCAGCGCCCACTTCCTTCAGAACCAGCAACACCAAAACCGTTGATCAAAGTTCATGTTTTGGCAACCGCCATGTTATTCCTGGTTCAGGTTCCAATGAACCTGCAATGAATCTGGACACCAGAGAAACTCCATTTTGCAGCAACCTGTCGCAACGCAGTATAATACTGTCGCAAATACGGTCTTTTCTTAAACCTGAGGCAAGTGAACAGGCAGCAAATATCCTGCTCGATATTATAAATATTGAATGCCAAACCCTGAGAGGCCATAAAATATATCTTCTCAGCCAGGAAGATATATCCAATTTTATTTTTGAACGCTTTAAAGTGAGGTCGAATTATCTACTACGCAAGTTTGAGAATACGTTATTCAGAAATATTAATGAGGACTTACGGACAATCTCATTATTTACGGAATTTAATATAACCACCGAAATGGCAATAAAAAGTTTTGTACATAGTGAATATTGCCCAAAAACAGCAGGTACGAATATTTTTTTCCGGGCAGGCAAATTCACTTGTGTCAATGACGAAATGGGCCGCAGCAGAAATTCTATCCTGAAAGAGAAAATTTTTGACCCTAAAACTATCAATCAACAGGGTCAGGCCTATGGTATTGGCTTATACAGTACGCCAAGCATCGCTGCCGCCAGGGGTTACCTCCATAAAGGTTATAATAAAGGAAACCCAGTCACCATACTGGCCATATTCATTAAACCAGATATAAATATCCTGTCTCTGGAAAATGACAGTCCATTTTCCTGTTTTCTGGACCACCAATATCCAATGTTTAAGAAAACAATAATGAAAGATATAAGACATGACAAATGCCATATAGAAAACTGCCTTTATATCATGCCCGCAGCAGAAACCCGATATGGTTATACATTGATTAAGTCGCCAGAAATAATCAGAAAAGTTACCCCTTATGATTACAGCTTGCTAACAAAGCTACACGTGCCTTTTAACCGTGATGAAATCAGTGGTTATAAGATGACACCACGGCCAATGTCAGCTAAGTTACAGCCTGAATATATCAAGCATGATTTCATTGAAGTAAATCCTGATTCTGACAAGTTGTATCTGCCAATTTATCGTTATGCTGCCAGAAATCGTTTTGCAACCAATAGGGAGTTCCGGGATAGCAATTGTAAACCAGAGAACCAGGAGGAGATCTGCCAAAGCAACTATAAATTCTTCACAACCATAGATGGAATCAATTATCTAATCAGGCCATCAGCTCGACCATATGAACTTTGCAGGGATTTTTCATCACCTGTATTTCATGTTCAATACAAGCTTTCAAAAAACAGGCTAACACCATCTTAATTTGTCTCTAAGGCTAACCACACTGCCAATAATGATTATTGTCGGAGCCTTTACCTTTTCGGACTCAATAATTTTATTAATGGTGGCCAGAGTTCCGGTAAAGACCCGTTGATTCCTAGTAGTACCCTGTTGAATCAAGGCTATGGGCGTCTGCGGATTCCTTCCATGATCCATTAACTCCCGGCTGATGCGGGGAAGCCCCAGCAACCCCATGTAGAACACCAGCGTTTGACCGGGGTCCAGCATTTCCTGCCAGTTCAAGGCGTAGCTGCCATCTTTCAGATGCCCGGTGACAAAGCGGACAGACTGGGCGTGATCCCGGTGGGTCAGGGGAATACCGGCATAACTGGCACAGCCGGAAGCGGCAGTAATACCAGGCACCACCTGGAAAGGAATACCCTCACTGGCCAGCGTTTCAATCTCTTCACCACCACGACCAAAGATAAAGGGGTCGCCACCCTTCAACCGCAAAACCCGCTTGCCCTCTTTGGCCAATGCGACCAGCAGGGCATTGATCTCTTCCTGGGGTCGTGTGTGTCGATCCCGCTTTTTACCAACGTAGATATAATCTGCATCCCGACGACAAAGTGCCAGAACATCTTCAGACACCAGCCGATCATGCAGCACAACATCCGCCTGCTGCATTAACCGCAGTGCTTTAAATGTCAGCAGATCTGGATCACCCGGGCCTCCGCCCACCAGATACACTTCGCCGGTTTTCTGCTCCGATGTGTTGGCCAGGGTCTGTTCAATCAAACTCCGGGCTCCCTGCAGATCACCTGTCAGCGCCTTTTCCGCAGCAGGACCTGCCAACACATTCTCCCAGAAATACCGGCGGTCATTGATCTCACTGAACCGGGCCTTGACCATATCGCGACACTCACCTGCCAGTGCCGCCAGACGGCCATATCCCCGGGGCAACAGCGTCTCCAGTTTCTGCCGCAGCAGACGGGCCAGAACCGGTGCTTTACCACCGGTGGAAAAGGCAACCACCACCGGAGAGCGATCAACAATCGCCGGCATTACCGCATTACCGGCTTGTGCGTCATCCACCACATTAACAAACAGCTGTCGCTGCTGTGCCATCCTGGCTACCTGGCGGTTAACACCCTCATCATCCGTTGCCGCAATGACCAGACAGACATCGTTCAGGTCATGGTTTTCAAAGGGCTTTTCCAGCAATTGGTGCTCACCGCTGGCAAGAAACTCACGAATTTCTGCCGATATCTCTCTGGCCACCACTCGAATATTGGCACCAGAGGCGTTGAGAAGCCTGATTTTACGCAGGGCGATATCGCCACCACCCACCACCAGACAACGCTGGTTACGTACCTGTAGAAATAATGGCAGATAGTCCATGTTTTTCTCGTTATTGATATAGCTCTGTTGACATAAGGTTGCAGGCACAAATGATGTAAGCCTGCGGTTCGCTGGCCGAACCATCTATGGGCCGAGTTTACCAGCCTACGACAGAATAAAGATAACAATATTTTCTTATCTTTTATTATTAAAAGTTATAAAAAGCCGGAAGCTGAACGGAGGATAGGGAAAAATCTGACTTCTCACTTATACGACTATAATAGTACAGTTGATAGTAAATATGACGATATAGCTTTTTATACTGTTATTGCATCACTCCGACATAACCATAAAGAGAATGCTATACAGTTCATGGCTGTTTATATCCGAATGAGACTACCCCCCTCTTTCACGGATTGAAACGCGCTTCAGGCCCCTATCATTGTTAGTCGCTTTATGACCAGTCAAACTATTGAAAACCCAGCCCCAAACAGGGACTTCCTGCGCAATCTCTGGCAATTGGCACTGCCTATCTCCCTGCAATCCATGATGTTCTCAATGCTTGGATTGATCGATATCTTCATGGTCTCCATGCTGGGTGAAACAGAAGTTGCTGCGGTCGGCATGGGCAACCGGATTTTCTTCTTTAACCTGATTCTGATCGCTGCCCTGGGCAGTGGCATGAGCATTCTGGCGGCGCAGTATATCGGTGCCCGAAATATGGATGGTTTGCGTAGGACGCTGGTTCAGACGATCATTGCCACACTGGCCATCACCACCCCATTTGCCATTGTCTACCTGCTCTTTCCAGAACAGATCATGGGCCTGATCAGTGAAGACCTCACGCTGAAGGCTCTGGGCAGCAGCTATTTATTCATCACAGCGCCCTCCTTTCTCTGCATAGCGGTCACCATCCCGCTGGAAGCCCTGCTGAGAACCAATAACGACGCAAAAACACCGACACGCATCGGTTTTATCACCATTCTTATGAATGTGCTGTTTAATTATATGCTGATCTATGGCCATTTTGGCTTTCCAGCCCTTGGGGTTGCCGGTTCGGCATGGGGGACAACCATTTCCCGGTTGATTCAGGTGGGCTTGCTTATCTATTACATCCTTGAGGTTCGCCCGGGGCTCAAACCGGTAAAAGCTGACCTGTTGCAATGCAAGAGTCGTAAACACTGGATGAAATACATCGGCATCTGTGTTCCCATGCTGATTCAGGACGGCCTCTGGTCATTTGGCCTGGTGCTTTACAACCTGATGTTTGCCCAGATGGGGGTTGTTGAGCTGGCGGTGATGAGCGCCATCTCTTCCGTTGAAGGCGTGCTGATTTCCCTGTTTATCGGGTTCGCTATCGCTACCTCAATCATACTCGGGAAGGAGCTCGGCGCTGGAGAATTTGAGCTGGCCTGGAAACAGAGCCGTTATTTTATGCTGGTCGCCCCGGCCACCGCCCTGGTAATCGGCGTTGTTACCCTGATTTTCAATGAGCAGATCGTCGGAATGTTCGGCAAATTTCAGGGTGACACCTTGAAAATGGCCAGTGAGGTGCTCATTATTGCCGGATTTGCCCTATGCATCCGGGTCATCAATCTGACCGGGATTGTTGGTGTACTGCGCAGCGGCGGCGATGTGAAAGCCACGGCAGCCATCAATATTATTGGTATGTGGTTTGTCGGTGTACCGCTGACCTGGGCAGCGGTGAATATCTGGCATTGGCCACTGCATCTGGTGTTTATCTGCGCTCTGATGGAAGAAGTGACTAAAGCAATTCTGGTCCTTTACCGGGTGCTGGCAAAATACTGGTTGAAGAATCTCACAGTTGAATGCTAAACCAATCGCCCTGGCTAGGAGGCTAAGCGTTGTTACCCATACCATTCGTCTGAGGCTTGTCGAAGTACGGTGGCACCATCCTTCGACAAGCTCAGGATGAACGGGGTGTACGGGTATTAACGCTTTTCTGCACCAGGGCGACTTGCTCATGGTCTGGATGTTTTCTGAAGAATCTCCGCCCAAAAAGAGTCCACCTTCTCGCTGATGAATTGTTCAAGATCCTCATTCATGAACCTTCTGCGAGAATCTGCAACGCCAGCAGCGCCTTCAATAATCTCCTGTTCAGAGAGTCCCTGGTTATCCGGACTGTACTGTTCCAACAATAACTCGGTGTTGCTCTCTGTCTTACCATGCCAAACTGAAAATTCAGCGTTTCCCTTTCTTAAAAGATCAAGTAATTGAGGCTCAGTTTTAAACATGTCAACAATATAATTCTGAAAATCGGCTTTATTCCTGATGCCTCTGATGAATTTTATTTCAAGTTCATCCATCACTTCCGGCTTCAGTTTACCAATTTCTCCAAAACGCTGAAAAACATGATTCTCCGGGAATTGACAAATACTTCGGGAAAATTGATTCTTGATACGCCCTCTTATCTCAGTGGATTCACTGGCTTCTACAAGAAGAGTTCCATCACTCTTGCTTGTAGTAGACATGGCTTTGTAGAGTACTGACTCATTAAAAAATAATTTTAACTTCTTCAACAAGTCGAATATCTGAACAATATCATGCCCTGCCTCCAGCTCCCGCCTGATATTAATGAAAGCCATTCTCGTTTTGATTTGATCGATGATTTCCGAAGTATGATCCTGACAATCATGGTCATAAGCAGCGTCAATCATCTCAGTGATTTCAGCACCGGTATCTGCCCGCAGATCTTCCGGGAGTGTTATCAGATGTTCCAGGATTTGTAATAAGCTCAATTTAAGCTGATTGTTTCGGTCTCTGGCTGCATTCACTTTTCCATGCAGCCTGTCTATTGCGTGGTGAAGTTCAGAATCAACGGGAAAGCTACTGTGTAATTCCTGCTGGCATCTTTGAATATTGCTTTCGATCGCAGAGGTGGCACCAGGCTGATAGTGACTTTGCCTGCCCCAACTCTGTTGGGCACGTTGAGTATGAACCCTGTTTTGACGCAGAATTTCAGGTACAGTCATTCCATCCACTAGTGTTTGTCCATTATACAAGTTAAACACAGCTTCCCGCTCGGATCTTGCAGCCTCTTCTTGTTGCCATTGATGATCACTCACGGGTAAAGAATACAAATGCGGATGACTTTCCAAAGGTTGGGCCAACCGGTGTTGCTGTTCGGGTCGTAACTGTTGCTGGCAATCTTGAATAAAATGTTCGCCCTTGTGTTCCTGCAAAAAAGAGCATTTCGGGTAAAGTCTGGCATGAACCTCATCGATGGTACTAACTCCCCACTCCTGTTGCCACTCTCCAATGGAGCCTCCGCAGGAGAAACAGAATATTTTTTTTTCATCCAGTGACAAATAAAATCCTGCATCGGATAGTCTAAGGGCATTTCTATTACCATGAGGAAAATCATCCAGGAATTCTACACACCTCGATGCATAGTGCTTAGCGAAAGAGTACATTCGCTCTGTCGCACATGCCATACGTTGGTTATAAATCGTAGCAACCGGCTCCACGTCAGAGGGCACCGTTCCAATATTATTAATTTGATGGTTATCAATGGAAACAGTTCGCTGTCGGCTACCTGATGGTGCCAGTAAATGATAGTCGCTGCCTGATGCTTGTTCGACCAATTGCGTTTGATCAGATGATGCGGCTACATTTAATGTCTCTATTTCATTAGCCAACAAAAATACTTGCTGAATACATTCATTCACATGGATCAATTTCCTGAGTTCAGCATCCTCAGGGGGAATATCGATACCAGGAAGATACACTTCGGCGCTACCCCTGAAGTTATCCATAAAAGACTGTATTTGGAGCAATGCCCTTAGCGAAGTTAATGTATGAGCATGGCCATGAATAGTAAATGCATAAGTTCTTACCGGCTGGTGTTGATGACTCTGAAAACCTGCATCCCGTGGAAATGAGCGCTCAGGGAGATCAGCACCACCAACAGCCCCCTGATCAGATAATAAATAGTTGTTCGGGCTGGCAATCGACCTTACACCGTATAGACGATAACTCGAACCATCAGTATCTGGACGGTTACTATTAATCGCCTCATTCCCATGAACAGTTCTCTGTGTAAGCTCCCCGGGTGTGATATGATCCATCATGATTCTCCTTGAGTTCATTATGACCGTTAAATATTTGAACAAAATTAATTAATAATAGTGTTTTAGATTTCAAATGTGGCTATCAAAATGGTTAGATTGACTAACCATTTTAATGATGTCCGAAAAATTTCAGGATGACACCTTGAACATGGCCAGCCTGGGTGTTGTTCTGCGCTCTGATGGAGGAAGTGTCTAAAGCGATTTTGCTGCTTTACCGGGTGCTGACAATGCACTGTTGAAGTATCTCACTATCGGGATGTTTCTCGAATAATCTTATCCCAGAACATGTCCAGCTTCTCGCTGATGAATTGGTAAAGATCTTCACGCATGAACCTTGCACGAGCATCTGCAACGTTAGCGGCACCTTCAATAATCTCCTGCTCAGAGAGCCCTGGTGTATCGGGACTGTACTGTTCCATCAATAACTCAGCGCTACTCTCTGTCTTGCCATGCCAAACTGAAAACTCAGCATTTTTCGTTATTAAAAGATTAAGTAATGCCGGATCCGTGTTAAACATGTCCATAATATAATTTTGAAAATCGGCCAGATTCATAATACCGCTGGTGAATTTTCTTTTAATTTCCGCCATCACAATTGCTGGCGGCCTGCCAACAGTGCCGTAACATTGTGGAATTTGATTCTCAGGGAATTGGCAGATACTTTGGGAAAACAGATTCTTAATGTAACCTCTTGTTTCAGTGGATTCACTGCCCGCAATAAGTAGAGTACCAGTTAACCCTCTTGTAGTAGACAATACACTGTACAGTACTGACTCGTTGTAAAATAATTTTAATTTCTTCAGCAGGTTGAATATGTGGACAACATCAGACTCAAACTCCAGCTCCCGATTGATATCAATCAAAGCCATTCGAGTCTGGATTTGATCAATGATTTCTGTTGTATGATCCTGACAATCCCGGTCGTAAGCAGCGTCAATAATCGAAGCAATTTCAGCACCTACATCTTCCGACTGATCTTCTCGAAGTGCCAGTAGATTCTGCAGGATTTGCAATAATTTTAATTTAAGCACGTAGCTTTGGTTCTGAGCAGCATTAACTTTCTCATGCAACCTGTCCATTGCATTGTGAAGAGCTGACCCAGGAAGAAAGCTACGGTGAAATGCCTGCAGACATCTTTGAACATTGCGTTTGATAGAAGAAGTGGCATCTGCCTGACTCTGTCTGTTACTACTGTTTTGGCCAGCTTGATTTTGCGCCCGTACCAATTCATGTAACGTCATTCCGTCCAATCGTGCTCGTCCTTCACGCCAGTCGGATAGAAATTTATAATAATCCACTTCTACCTGCTCTTGCTGCCATTGATACACATCCAAAGGTGAGCGATACAAATGGGGATGACTTTCCAAAGGTCGGGCTAACACACGTTGTTGCTCTTGTGTTAATTGTTGTTGACAGGCTTCGATAAACCCTTCACCTTTTTTTTCCCGCAAAAAAGAGCACTCAGGGTAAAGTCTTGCATGAACCTCATCAAGGGAGCGCACTCCCCACTCCTGTTGCCACTCTTTAATTGAACCTCCACAGGTAAAACATAACAGCCTTTTTTCCAGCAGTGATAAATAAAATCCAGCATCTGATATTTTAAAAGCACTCTTATTGCCAGCAGGAAAATCACGTATAAATCTCATTTGTCTGACTGCACCATGCAGAACGATAGAGTTTCTGCGATCGTTACTGTTTACCATATATGGGTTAAAGATTGTAGAAACCAGCCCCGCATCAGGGGCTGCGGCATGATCAGCACCATAACCAGTATTAGTGGTTGGTATCGCGGTAATATCATTAATTAACAGAAACGCATTGAACCGATCCTGTCTATTGATAATAAAGTGTTTCAGTTCAGTATGGTTAATAGGAATATCTGAACCTACATTGTATAACTCAGCACTATCACGAAAGTTTCGTAACAGTTTCCGCTCCGATAATAACGCAGCAATCGAATCAAATTGTTTATCTTCTCCATTAATATGGCCGAAATACCGGGTAGTGCTGTTAACGTCAGCAGCAGGATTTGAGCTTTCCGAAGATAGAGCAGGCTGGCAATACTGTACTGGTGTTATCTGACCACTGATTGAATTTAACCGCCTGTTTTCACGGGCAACCATTCGCTGCAAGCCACTGTGTGTTGCCGGTAAACGATAGTCATCTGACCTGTATCCACTGGCTGCTGCCTGTTCCGTCACATGTGTTTGATCCGCTGGTGTGAATACATTTAATGTTTCTATGTCATTCACCAACAAGAATACTTGCTGAACACGAGCATTCTCAAGAATCAATGTTTTGAGTGCGCTATCCTCAGGGGGGATATGGACATCAGAAAGATATCTTCCGGTACTCGCCCTGAAGTTATCCATAAAAGGCTGAATCTGGAGCAGTAACCGTAGCGACTTAAATGTTTTAGTCTGGCCATTAATGATAAATTGATAAGAACTCCCCGCCTGATTCTGGTGACTCTGAAAACCTGAAGGAAGGTCATATTCATGACCAGAGGAATCAGTATTAGCAACAGGCTGCGGGTTACCCGATAAATAATTGCCTGATGTACTGGCAATTGGCCTTACAAGGTATGACTGATATCTCGAAACAGCCGCCGCATGGGCATTATAAACATCAGATTCATCATCGCTGCCCAAATCAATAGTTGTCTCTACAGGATCCCTCGCGGAAAGATTATTCACCACGCTCTCCTTTTGTTCATGACTACCGTAATTTTTGAACAAAGTTGATCGATGATAATACTTTAGATGTAAATTAAGAGGGTGAAATCAAACGTTCCACCCTGCTGATCTCCTAGAGAATACTAATTCCTCCCATATAGCTCTGAAGTGCTTCAGGAATATGGATACGCCCATCCTTATCCTGGTAATTCTCCAGTACCGCCACCAGAGTACGACCCACGGCAAGACCTGAACCATTCAGCGTATGAACCAGCTCAGGCTTGCCTGATTCGTTGCGGAAACGCGCTATCATTCGACGTGCCTGGAAATCAACACAGTTACTGACGGAAGAGATTTCACGGTACTGATTCTGGGCGGGCAGCCAGACTTCAAGGTCGTAGGTCTTGGCAGCCCCAAAGCCCATATCGCCACCGCACAGTGCCACAACGCGATAAGGCAGCCCCAGCTTCTGGAGAATGGCTTCTGCATGCCCTGTCATCTCTTCCAGCGCTTCATAGGACTTGTCAGGATGGACGATCTGCACCATCTCAACCTTTTCAAACTGGTGTTGACGGATCAGGCCACGGGTATCACGACCATAACTGCCCGCTTCGCTTCGGAAACAGGACGTGTGAGCCGTCAGACGAATGGGCAGTTGATCAGCTTCAACAATCTGTTCACGCACCAGGTTGGTCAGGGTAACTTCTGCCGTAGGAATCAGGAAAAACTGCTTCTGGTCAGCACCGGAATCATCATCACAGGCGGTTTTGAACAGATCTTCCCCGAATTTGGGCAGCTGGCCAGTGCCATACAGGGCTTTATCATGAACCAGCAGCGGGGTAATAACTTCTTCATAGCCGTGCTCAGTGGTCTGAACATCCAGCATAAACTGAGACAGAGCCCGGTGCAGGCGGGCAATTTTGCCACGCAGCATGGCAAATCGGGAGCCGGAAATATGAGCAGCCGCTTCGAAATCCAGGCCAAGAACTTCACCCAGATCAACGTGATCTTTGACATCAAACTCAAACTGTCGTGGCTCACCCCAGGTACGAACCAGTACGTTGTCGTTTTCGTCTTTACCTTCTGGTACAGAGCTGTCTGGCAGGTTAGGCACTTCCAGCAGCAGGTTATTCAATGCTTCCTGCAGTTCGGTCAGGGCCTGCTCATTTTCCTTGAGTTCGGCATTCACCTGATCCATGCGCTCTTTAAGCGCGGAAACATCACCGCCCTGGGCCTTGATCTTGCCAAATTCCCTGGAACCCGACTTACGTTCGCTCTGCAGCTGCTCAGTTTTAACCTGAAGCGACTTGCGACGCTCCTCCAGAGAAACCAGACGCTCAATATCCAGTTTGTAGTGCTTCTTCAACAGCTGTTCCGCCACAGCTTCAGGATTGCTGCGAACGATTTTGGGGTCTAGCATATTCCTACCAAATTAACTGATTGGACGATGGTTTTCTTATCCGGGCAGACGCTTTAAACGTTTACCATTCTTGTCACGGATAGCCTGCTGATAATACACCATGACTCTGCGACATTCGATAAAGATAATAAACAGGAAGTCAGGACCGTTAACCGTTCAGGATCACCCGTATGCCCTGATAACCCAACCAGGTACCAACCAGACACAGAGTCACACTGGCCAGCATATAAACGATTGCCTCAACCAACCGATCAGCTTGAAAAAGCCGGAAAATATCCAGTGAGAACGTAGAAAAGGTGGTTAATGCCCCCAGAAAGCCTACGGTGGCAAAATCTTTCCAGATCGCAGGAAGCAGGCTTTTCTCTACCAGGCAGTACCAGCCAATCCCGATAAGCAACGAACCAATAATATTTACCGTTAAGGTCGGTAGTGGAAACAACTGATCATTTCCGGATTTTGCATACCACTCATAAACCAGAGAACGCGCCAGTGCCCCAAGGGCTCCACCGGCTGCTACAGCAAGGTAGTTCAGCAAGTACGGGTATTGCATCAGAGCTTCCTTTCAGATGAGGGATAGAGAATTTTGAAGTCATCGCCATGAAACGGTTCTAACCATATCAAAAGGCCAGGCAACCTAAAATCAACAAGTTAAGTAATTCAGGTTGTGTGGGCCATTTGAAATTATAAATATATGATTGGATAATATAAAAACTATCGCTTTACTGTACTCTCTTCATCAAGCCGTTTCAGCCAGGCCAGCTTTTCCTTGATCTTAATTTCCAACCCGCGCTCATTCGGCTGATAATAGTCCGGCACATCCATCTCTTCGGGAAAATAGCGTTCCCCTGCCGCATAGGCATTGGACTCATCATGGGCATAGCGATAACCAGCACCATAGCCAAGGCTGCCCATTAATTGAGTCGGTGCATTCCGCAGGTGATGAGGCACCTCATAGGATGGATGACTTTTTACATCGTCCCATGCCGCTTTCCAGGCTTTATAAACGGCATTACTTTTTGGTGCACAGGCGCAATAGACCGTTGCATGGGCCATGGCCAACAGTCCTTCCGGCGCACCCAACCGCTCAAATGCCTGCCAGGCATTAATAACAATCTCCAGTGCTCTCGGGTCAGCATTGCCAATATCCTCACTGGCAATAGCCACCAGCCGACGAATCACGTAGAGAGGATCCCCTCCCCCATCAACAATTCGAGCGGCCCAGTAGAGTGCGGCATCGGGATTGGAGCCGCGAACGGACTTATGAAAAGCTGAAATGGTATCGTAAAACGCGTCACCGCCTTTGTCGAAACGTCGCCCGGTATCGGCAAGAATGGCCTGAACCGCCTCAGACGTGATAATGCCGTTCTCAGCCAGATCCGATGCAACCTCCAGAGTATTGAGCGCCTTGCGACCATCGCCGTCAGAATAGCGAATCAGAATATCCCTGGCGCTTTGCTCCAGCTGAATACCCTTGCCGCCCAGACCTCGCTCTTCATTGGTCAAAGCCTGGTCAACCAGTTGGCCAATGGCCTCTTCCCCCAGCGGCTTAAGTACGTAGACCCTGGCCCTTGAGAGCAATGCATTGTTAAGTTCAAACGATGGGTTTTCGGTGGTGGCCCCGATAAAAATAACGGTACCGTCTTCTATATGAGGCAGGAATGCATCCTGTTGCGACTTGTTAAACCGGTGAACCTCATCCACAAACAGCACTGTTTTCCGCTGGTAAAAACGCTGTTCATCCTTAGCCCTTGCTACTGCTTCCCTTATGTCTTTAACCCCGGAAAGTACGGCAGAGAGGGTTTCAAAATGGGCATCGGTTTTTGTCGCAATCAACCTTGCCAGCGTCGTCTTGCCAACGCCGGGCGGCCCCCAGAAAATCATGGAATGGAGCATACCCTGCTCCAGCGCTTCCCGCAGGGGCTTGCCTCTGGCAAGAATATGTTCCTGGCCCAGGTATTCATCGAGGACTCCGGGGCGCATCCTTGCCGCCAGGGGTTCATAGCGACCGGAAGCAGGGGCATCAAAGAGTGAGGTCATACCCTGCTCTCATCAATAATATCAAAACCGGCCTTCTCTAATGTCTGCAGGTCAGGTTCAAACAGTGTATTGTCCACCGGTTGATTGAGTTTCACCCGGGTAAAATCAATTCGCCGCTTACCACCGAGAGAGTCCACAATCGTGATGGCTGAAATCTCCTCCCTGGAAAAATGGATCTCCAGCTTTTCAAAAAGATCGGACGCTTTACCGGGTTTCAAGGTATAAACCACCTCCGGGCCATAGTTCATTCGAGTCACCGCGTACTCCATCAGAAACTCACTGGCATCGCCACTCAGTAGCTGCACGGCGGTCGGTCCTGACTGATTGTCCATCTTTTTAATCACCACCTGCTTAAAGTCAGGATCAAGCATCCAGAGCTTGCCATCTTTAGCAATAATCTCCTGGTTAAACGGTGAAGTGATATGCCAGCGGAACTGATTTGGCCGCTTAAGTTGCATACTCCCCTTCTCAACTTTGGAGCGTCCGCTTTTATCAATGGTACTTTGAGAAAAATTGGCACTGACCGTATTCATGGCCTGCAGCTTTTGAGCCAGCGCATCAGCGGCTTTCTGATCATGTTTTATACTGGCCGGCGTACTGCTCTGTGCCCTGGCCAGCATGGATGAATGAGTTGACGCCTGCTCAGCAGACCAGACTGGCATGCTGATGGCAAAAACCAGTGGTAAAACAGTCAATAACGGCGTTTTCTTGATCATAAACAGGAACTTAATCTGGATAATTAATGCTTGGGCGGTGGTGAAGCAATCACTTCACGATTGCCGTTAGTCAATGCCGGGCTGACAACACCTGCCGCCTCCATGGCTTCAATCATTCGGGCCGCCCGGTTATAACCTACCTTCAGCTGCCTTTGAACCGAAGAAATGGACGCCCTGCGTGACTCGGTAACAAAAGCCACGGCTTCATCGTAAAGAGGATCCTGCTCATTGTTATCCAGCCCGCCCGAAAATGCACTGCCTTCCGAACTCTCACTGACACCATTGAGAATCTCTTCCACAAAATCCGGCGTTCCCCGCAGCTGCCAGTCAGCCACCACCCGATGCACTTCATCGTCAGCAACAAAAGCCCCGTGAATTCGGACAGGAACACTGGTTCCCGGGGGTAGATAGAGCATGTCACCGTGGCCCAGTAACTGCTCAGCGCCACCCTGGTCGATAATGGTTCGGGAGTCAATCTTGCTGGACACCTGGAAACTGATGCGAGTAGGAACGTTGGCCTTAATCAGACCGGTAATCACATCCACGGATGGGCGCTGCGTGGCCAGAATCAGATGAATACCCGCTGCCCGAGCCTTTTGGGCAATACGGGCAATCAGCTCTTCAACCTTTTTACCAACAATCATCATCATGTCGGCAAATTCATCAACCACGACCACGATAAAGGGCAGCGTGCCTAACTCTGGTGCCACATCTTCCGCTGATACCGGCTGATAGAAGGGATCCCGGTGCGGCTCCCCTCTTTCCAGGGCATCTTTCACCTTGCGGTTATAACCGGCAATGTTACGAACCCCCAGATGTGCCATCAGCTTGTAACGACGCTCCATCTCGGCAACACACCAGCGCAGGGCATTGGCTGCCTCTTTCATGTCCGTCACTACCGGTGCCAGAAGATGCGGAATGCCATCATAGATGGACAACTCCAGCATTTTCGGGTCAATCATGATCAACCGCACATCTTCCGGGCTGGACTTGAACAGCATGGACAGGATCATGGCATTGATACCGACGGACTTACCGGAACCCGTGGTACCGGCCACCAGAAGGTGCGGCATTTTAGCCAGGTCAACAATCACCGGCTGACCGGAAATATCATGTCCCAGGGCAAGGCTGACCGGAGACTGGGCGTCATCAAAAGCCCTGGATGAAATAATTTCGCTATAGAAAACGGTTTCTCGGTCATCATTGGGAATCTCAATCCCCATTACTGACTTTCCGGGAATCACTTCCACCACCCGGACACTGACCACTGCCAGAGAACGGGCCAGGTCGCTGGCCAGGTTGGTAATTTTACTGGCCTTGGTACCGGGTGCCGGTTGAATCTCAAAACGGGTGATAACCGGCCCTGGATGGACAGCAACCACTTGGACATCGACACTGAAGTCTTTCAACTTCAGTTCCAGCAACCGGGACATGGCATCCAGAGACTCTGGACTCATGGCCTTGCCGGAGGGGCGGGCTTCATCGAGCAACGAAACGGTTGGTAAACTTCCCTGCGGGGTATGTTCCACCAGAGGTGGCGTTTTCTCCCTCGCTGGAGGAGGGACTATTACCGGCTTTGGCTTTTCGGCTCTCTTCTCAACCACCGGTGGAGCCGGTGGCATAGAGTCTTCCTGCAGCTTTAATGCAGGCTCCTGCACCGGTGACAGCTCGCTTTGCTCAGGCTCAGGCTCACGCTGCTTTCTGGCGGCCAGCTTATCCTGCAAGTCAAAATACAGCGCAATCAACTTTTCTTTGCAGTAAACGGCGAAGCGCAGGCTCCAATAGCCGACACTGTCCATCAAACGAAACCAGGAAAGATCGGTATAAAGTGTCACGCCGAGGAGAAACAGCGCCATCAGCAGCAGTGTACTGCCGGTGACATTAAAGGCTGGCAGGAACAGATGAATAAGCAGCTCACCAATAATCCCGCCGCTGGACGAGGGAAACAGTTCACTCAACCCATGATAATGGAGTGAAGCCAGGGCAGCCCCTGAAGCAATGGACAGAATAAAACCCATACTGCGAATCAGCAGTAACCAGGAATTCCATTCATCCGCTTCATGCCGGTAGCGAAAAACCCGGATCGCCTTGATCACCAGGATAACCGGCACCATCCAAGCCAGAAACCCAAACAGGGTTAGCAGCAAATCCGCTGACCATGCCCCGAATCTGCCGGCACTGTTAGCAATATCCCTGACCGGGCCAACATGAGACCAGCCGGGATCGACCTTATCATAACTGGCCAGTGCCAATGCCAGAAAAGCGGCCAGTACCAGCCAGCCAAACATAATGCCTTCACGCACTCGTGATGAGAGCGTTTCCGCCGCTGCTGCGCCCCGGATTGTACGCTTGCACCGTCGTATGGAAACAGGCTCTTGTGATTGATCACTATCCGGTTGATGACTCTTATCCGGCTGATGACTCTTTTTGCTTACGGACCCTGCCATTCGGCTCCCTGAGATAACTGATTATAAACACAGTAGTTTAACCCGAGAAGATAACACGAGCCCTTAACTGCGGACAATCCTGCATCCATTCTTATACAAAGAACAAACATCGACCAATGAGGTAAAAATGAACAGTTTTTGTAGCCCCGGATCTGCTTGCAGGGTATTTTAGAGCGCTGTTTCTTTTCAGGCAGCGCCCTTCAAGGCCAATCCCCCATGTTTCGACCATCCTTTCTTGACTTCTCACAGCGAATGAGCCGCAACCCGGCTGTTTCAATGGGTCTATTGTTGATCACCCTGACCTGCAGCATC
Source organism: Endozoicomonas sp. ALE010 (assembly GCF_049310165.1). Lineage (NCBI taxonomy): Bacteria > Pseudomonadati > Pseudomonadota > Gammaproteobacteria > Oceanospirillales > Endozoicomonadaceae > Endozoicomonas > Endozoicomonas sp. ALE010. The sequence goes on from NZ_JBLYNV010000001.1 coordinate 214,114, forward strand.
CTGTTCTCCCCTATTGTCATGGAGTACCAATCCATTGGGGTCACCCTGTTTTCCTGCCTGATGATTGCCAGCCTGGTTCTGACCCTCGGATCGCTGACGGAAAACAGTCCAAAAATCCGTCTCTGGTTAGAGATCACCGGCACCACTATCGTGATACTCAGGGCGGTGGTTGAGTTCCCAAACCCGCCAAACTGGCTCCCCTTCTTCACCTTAATAGCCAGCATGCTGTTCCACCTGGGCATGATGCTGATGCTTATCGGGCACCTGTTCAGCATTAAGCCACAGGCCGAGAAACTATTAGCGGCGATTAACTTCTATTTACTGACGGGCATCACGTTCAGTTATCTTTATTTACTGGTGAACCTGATTACCCCCGGGGCATTTGATCTTGCCAATCAGGGTATTTCCAGCTGGCCGGATTATCTCTACTTCAGTTTTGTCACCCTGACTACGCTGGGTTATGGTGACATTCTGCCCCTCAGCCCTCTGGCACAGGGCCTGGTATCTCTCGAAGCGATTGTGGGTGTATTGAGTCCGACAGTAATGATTGCCCGGTTTGTTGGGAAATAAGGCATACCTGGTTTCGGTGGCAGCGGATAAACTGCCATCGACAGGGCTTATACGAGGGAAAATTCAATGAGACTCTGCTGGAAACTCACCGGCAAACATTCTCTACATAGCTGCCGAAACATCACTGTGCTCTCATCATGTCTGCCAGCTGTAAATAGCGGTCACTGTTATGGAGCCCATTCAGCAAACGCTCCGGTACCGCCTCCAGCCCATTCATCGCTCCCAGAAGCACACCCGTTAAGGCAGCCCTGGCCATATTGTTGCCGCCTCCATTAATGGCAGACAAAACACCCTGCTCAAACTGGTCAGGGTAGCGGTGCATCAGGTAGTAAGCACAGGGAAGCAGGTGAACAAGCTGGCAATCCATGCCATAAACCTGACTGATATGCAGGGCCGGTTCTATACGAACGGTCTCTGGTTGCCAGGCCACCTGTCCATTCCCGGGAGTCAGTAGATGGTCGTAACGCTGTATTGCCGACATCACATCTGAGCATTTTGCCATAGCCGCTAAACAGGCCGGTAATTTGGTCAGCGGAACGCTGTTGACCATGGCCTGAACAACCAGGGCAAATACCAGTGTATTCTGCCGTATAAAAGGCTCCCGATAGAATGTCTGCAGCAGTTGACCAGCAGCGTCTACCAGCTCAACCGGGTCATCAATCGCCAGGGCCAGCAGGGATACAAACTGTGCTCCCTCGGTTGTGTCACAACCCGAAGCAATCCCGGAATCCCCCCAATGTAACCCCGTGCGGCGTGCCCTGATCAGGTCCACCATCAATTCATCAGTATAGCGCCCGGAAAAGGACTCACCGGACAATGGCGCAAAGAAATCATCAAGCCGGGCAAGGAAATCTGTCAGTACAAAGCCATCACAATGGGCCAGAGACTCAAGCAGCAATACGATCACCTGGCCCGTCTGGGAAACGTCGCCTGCCCTGACACCCTGCTGATAACGGAAATGACTGATATTGGCAAAACCATGGCAGCCATTAACTGCCGGGTCCTGATAAGTATCAATCCAGGGGCCATAATCCTGAGCCAGTTGATCCAGGTCATAATACCAGTGGGTGCCGACGCCCAGGGCATCACCAATGAGCAGGCCAGCCACCCCACCCTTTATCCGGCTCAGTTTATCAATGTTTGAAGGGTATGATCTGATGGTCGATGTCGAAGTCATAGCAAGCCCACATTGCAAACCGTATACACCCCATGAACATAGCTGAATTTAGCGACCACCGCAGTGTATTCGCTGCCATTTCACACAGGGGCATTCAGAATGGTGATACCAAACTAATACGAATATATACGACTATTTAATTGCATTAGTCGGCGTATTGTTGCCTGAAGTCCACACTATTTATATGAGAATAAGCCCATGGAATCCGTACACGGTCACAATGTACTGAATATGATCAGAGAGCAGGAAGCTGCGCTGAGTAAAGAGGCGCTCCTCACAGCAATGTCAGCAGAGTTTGGTGAAGAAGCCCGATACCACACCTGCTCCGCACAGGAACTGACAGCAGCAGAACTGGTTGATCAGTTTGTTGGGAAAGGTAAGTTGATTGAAACCAGTGAAGGCATTCAATACATTGGTTGCAACTGCCATTGTCATTAAAAAAAGCCCGTTTACGGGCTTTTTTTAATCTGAGTTTTTCTGAGCAGAAAACAAAAAACCGGTCACAAGAACCGGTTTCAAAATTTTATTGTTGTTGCCTGTCTCATCTTTGTGGCCTTTGTGTCACCTCCCCCGCGACGTAAAGGCCTTTTCTGGAGAAATCCCCCCATCTCTTTCCCCTTCAGGCGTAAGCCATAATACGTATTGTTTTTTCTGACATATTGACCTGAATCAATATTACATCATCCATCGCATAAACTCCTGATTGCTTCAGGGTAAACTCCACTTTTTATCGAGTTAATGCTTCATGGTTTAGCTGGGAAAAATCTCTCTGTAAGATGGAGGTGGCGGCTGAAGCTCTAACTGCGAGCTTATAACCGTCACGTAAGATGGAGGTGGCTCTGGCAACAAATGATTAGACTCCAGGCTGATAACCGTCAATGCCTGGTCTGATCCCGTCTGCTTTGAATCGTTGTGCATAGGCAAGGGCTGAACCGCCACGATGGACTCTCTCCCTGGTTGCGGGGCTGTTCTGCTAATTGAAAGATCAGTGTGAACAGGAGCAGCCTCCCGAGACATTATACCGCAGCAGCCACCATATTTAGCATCGAAATAGGCACCTATTCCAAGGATTGCGAAAATACCGACACCCGAACCAGCAAGAGCACCGAAACACACTTTAGCCACCATGGTGCCTTCTAAGGGTAAGCACGAACCAATCACCGCACCGGTAGAAGTTGCACCGGCCCAGGTCAGGCCGAGGCATGATGAACGGCAATTATCATTTTCTAAAGTACAGCCAGGATTATTAATGTAACCATTCGCTCCTGACGGTGTAGCAGGCAAGCTTTGCATTTTGGATCAATCTGAAAGTAGTTAACGATAGTTATTTTAAAATCGAGTTCTTTTAAAATCGCTGATTATCAGCAGCTATTTCACTGCTTGAACACATTCGACCTGTAAAATCGACCTGTAAAATCACTCATAGTTCCGGATAAAGATCATCAGGTGCGGATAAGTCCGTGAACATAAGCCCAATTTGAAGAAAATGGCACTCGACCTTTAATTTAAAGGCACAATTTCAAGCCCGAAAGATGGCGTTGTTCCCGGGTCCAGCGAATTATCTTCAGTGCCAATGGAAATATTGAAGCGTAGTCGTGACTCGCTGATCCCCTGCTCATTTAAATGCTGAACAATATTCTCTTGCAGTACTTCCATTTTGTTCTGCCAGGTATCCAGCTCTGCCAGGGTCTCGGGTACCGTGCTGTGAATGATAAGCAGAGCATTCATTGATGAGTCAATGTTCATATTTGTAACAAATGAGGCCAGATCAGAACTTTTTTCAATCCCGGATTTACCGGGTTCCAGCCTGAAGACATTGTTGCCAGCATCCTGTTCGATTGTACGTTCCATCTCATAGTCATGGGGCTTAAAGATATCCACCAATGTATAAATGCGTCCATTGCCCCGACGCACCGCGTAGACCGTATAGAAAGCATTCAGCTTTTTCCCAATATAAAACGCTTGTTCCTTATCCTGACCATAGAGCGTGGAAATATCGAAGACATCGTTAGCCCAGAAATTACTGGCACCACAGGAAAAACTGCGGCATTCAAACAGCGTCTCAACACCCTCCCCTTGCAACAGGCTGACATAAAATTCATAGCCCTGATTGCTGCTGTGCCCGGGCGGCAGAAAGTAGAGGTCCCTGATCAGGTGCCCGTCAAGCCACTGAGCGCCATCCGAGGTAACAACGCCGTTGACCCGCTTCATCCGATTGGTAATGATCGGGTGGTTCTGTCGGTTCTCATCGATGGCAAGCTCTATGCGGGCATTAGGATACGCTGGAAGTCCCGACGCATAGGTTGAAGCGCCAATTACCAGGCAAAGCAGGGTACTGATTATTTTGCAGGCAATGGTTAAAGAGCCAGATTTAAGAGTCTTCAGTAGACCCGGGATATCCACAATCACTTTATTCATGAAACACCATCCAAGTCTTCCCCCAACGACGTTTCAGACTATCATAATTTACTGCCTAAAACAGAGTTAACTATATTGGCAATCGCTTCCACCTGATCGTCCATGTGAAGATGATGGTTGCCACTCATCGGGTGAAAATGAATATTTGGCAGCTTATGATGATACTGGTTAATAGCGTCACTGATCGGACCAATGTCAACATAGACCATATGAGCATTACAGGTTATCTGCCGGGGAAATGCCAGGGTCTGCTCAAGGGAAAAACGGGTGGGAGATCCCAGCTTTAAACGGGGATCTGCCGTCCAGATCCAGTCATCTCCATCCTGAATAATAGATCGATCCACCAGCAGTTCTGACGATTGCCTGGAAACTTTGAACTGGCCCATGGCCCTGGCCCGAACGGCCAGCTCCTTCGATCGATAGCGGGTCACTGGCAGCTGATCAACCGGTGTTCTGCGTTGATTGATATAGTTCGCCAGTGCTTGAGGAGCATCTTCAGGGTTTCTTGGCCAGGGGAAAAGCCCGTCAATAGCTACCAACCCGGCAACCTGATCTTTCAGCACGGAGCCCGCTGCCATCGCACTGACCACACCGCCCATGGAATGCCCAAGCAAACCAAACCGTTCAAGTTGCAATGACTCAGCGATATAAACCAGATCTTCAACGTAGTGCCAAACATCATAACTGAACCACGCGGGACGATGTTGAGAAAGACCATGGCCCGCCTGGTCCACAGCTATCAGCCTGATGCCCTCTAACTTTGGGGCCATGGGAGTGAAACTGGCCGCATTATCCAGCCACCCATGAAGTGCGATCACCGGAACACCCTCAGGGTCCCCCCACTCCAACGCAGCAAATGTTAAATGCGGTGTTTGAATGTTCAGCTCCCTTGGATACATCGTAGACTCCTTGCAATTCAAAGTATTGACTTATTTAGGAAAGAAGTAAGGCCGAATGGCTGACCATTGCAATCACAGCCAATCTATCAGAGAAATCGTGAATGTTAACACAGGGAAGCAACAAAAACAGAAACCCCGTAAAAACGGGGCGGAACTACTGTCAGACAGCACAGAGCGATTTTAATTGTTATTGGAGTGGTATATATTCTTTTTCCTTTAGCGGCAGGGAATCCGGTCCCGCCTTTTTTGTTTTTGCTGCGACCTGCTGACTTCGGCAACCCGCTACAGGAGTGACTACAGAATACGTATTTCCCGCACACACTTTATTGATCCAGATCAAAAAATAAGAACATTGTCGCTTAAAGCACAACCGTGATTATTGCACGAACAGGCTCTCAGTCCTTCGCCTTGACGTCTGATGTCTCCAAGCATCCCGTTACTTTCAGTTCTTTATGACCTTAATGAGCATAACAGTTATGATTGGATAATATAAAACCAATAAGTTACAGGATGCTGACTCACGCAGCACCCTCTTCAGACTTGGGCTCAAACATTGGGGGAAGCAAAGGCATCGCCATCGCCTGATGGACCAGCGCCATAATATCCATGTCACCAAGGCGATGAAGGACCGCAATATCGTCCAGTACATAATACAATGGCTGCAAAATATCGATCCGGTAGGGCGTTCTCAGTGCTGTCAGTGGGTCAAAGGCGGTTCTGACGGGAATATCACTCTCCAGGGCATAGGCCGTTTCACCGAAGCTGGAGAGAATTCCACCGCCATAAATACGCAACCCCCGGGAGGTATTCAATAAGCCAAACTCAACCGTCATCCAATAAAGCCTGGCAAGGTAAACCCGCTCTTCTTTGCTGGCAGCCAGACCGAGCCTGCCATAGGTTTCCGTAAAGTCAGCAAAATCCTGATTGGTCAGCAGAGGGCAGTGACCAAATATTTCATGAAAAATATCCGGTTCCTGCAGATAATCCAGCTCATCTCTGACGCGGATAAAGGTGGCAACCGGGAATTGTTTGTCGGCTAAAAGCTTAAAAAAACGATCAAAGGAGATCAGCGCCGGCACCCTGGCAACCCCCCAGCCGGTTTTACCGTTAAGCACACGGTTTATTTCATCCAGTTGTGGAATGCGCTCTGACGGCATGGCCAGTTCTTCGATGCCGTCCATGTATTCATCACATGCCCGACCTTGCAATAACTCAATCTGTCGGTGATACAGAATACTCCAGGTTTCATGCTCCTCATCTGTATATTCAATAAAGCCTGACTCGTCAGGCTTTCTGGCCTGATATTTGGATGACTTCATAAAACTCTCCCCGGCCTTGCAGCAAGGTAGTGAATCACTACCCCACCGGATTGATGGTTCATTCCCCTGAAAAGCCCTGTAATAGAACCTGTTCCATAAGAAAACCCGACGGATTGGTGATCAGTCAGATCAGAGAAAAAGCTACAACACCCCTCTTCTCATCTGATCCCTTTCCATGCTTTCAAACAGCGCGGTAAAGTTACCCTCACCAAACCCTTCATCCCCTTTGCGCTGGATGATCTCAAAGAAAATCGGGCCAATGGCGGTTTCAGTGAAAATCTGTAACAGCAATCCACCCTCCTCAGTAGGTGCACCGTCCATAAGGATGGCACTGGCTTTCAACTTATCAACATCTTCCTGGTGCCAGGGCAGCCTTTCAGAGAGCATCTCGTAATAGGTGTCCGGTGGCGGGGTCAGAAAGGCGGCACCGTTGCCCCGCATCGCCGGTACCGATTGATAGATATCTTTGGAGTACAGCGCGATATGCTGGATACCCTCGCCATTATATTGGTGCAGATACTCTTCAATCTGGCTCTTGTCATCAGAAGATTCATTGATGGGAATTCTGATCTTCCCACAGGGACTGGTCATTGCCCTGGATTTCAACCCGGTCAACTTGCCTTCAATATCAAAATATCGAATCTCACGGAAGTTAAAAATATCCTCGTAGTAAGATGCCCACTTATCCATATTGCCCCGCTGGACATTGTGGGTAAGATGATCGATAAAGGTCAGGCCGACACCTTCAGGTTCCTGATCAACGCCCTCAACAGGAACGAAGTCCACATCATAAATCGACCCTTTGTCGCCATATCGGTCAACCAGATAAATCAGGCAGCCACCGATGCCCACAATGGATGGGATATTCAGCTCCATGGAACCACTCTGGGTTGGCCCGGGTTGACAGCCCAGTTTGAGCGCCCTCTCATAGGCAAACGCCGCATCTTCTACCCGAATGGCAAATGCACAGGCACAAGGGCCATGCTCCCGGGCAAACTTCTGGGCAAATGAGTCAGGCTCGCTGTTAACGATAAAGTTAATTCCCCCCTGGCGATAGAGTGTCACCTCTTTGGATCGGTGGCGCGCTACCGCAACAAATCCAAACTGTTTGAAGAGGCTTTCCAGTGCCAGCGCATCCGGCGCTGCGTATTCGACAAATTCAAACCCGTCGGTTCCCATCGGGTTTGTGCTGGTAATCTTTGACATTTTGTTCGTTGTCATGCTTCGTCCTCTTTTACAGTCCAGCCACAGTATAGAAAAAGTATACGATCGCCCTGATGCAAAAGCCTTGCGATATGCAGCCTCATTACGCAAGATGATACAAAAGGTTTGCATCAGATGAATTGGCGGAGCCATCAAACCGGGCTTACACTACCTGAAAGCAGCCAGTTATGTCGGGATCCTGCCAATAAATTCGGCAGCAGCCCTGATTGCCGGAGGTTGTTAATGAAAGAAGTGCATTATTCCGGTTAGAGAAGATGCTTAATCCGGGTCTGTCTGCATTGATCAGAAGTGTGGCCAACAACACAGCGAGGGATCGGATGGCGAGCAGAAATGTATTGGATACCTACGACATCAGACTTTTGTCTGCACTCCAGAAGAATGATGCGCTATCCCTGCAATGTCTTGCAGAGCTGGTCAGCCTCTCTGCATCACAATGCTCCCGCCGTATCAGTCGGCTGAAGGCAAAAGGCTATATACAGAAACAGGTGACTTTACTGAACCCGCAGGCGGTTGGCCTGGATGTTGAAGCCTTTATCACGGTTTCCCTGGATAACCATACCCCGGACTCTGCAACCCATTTCAAAGAGGCCATTCTGGACATGTCTCCGGTTATGGAGTGTCATGCCATCACTGGCAGTGATGGCGATTACCTGTTAAAGGTGGTGGCCAAAAATCAGCACGCACTCTCTTTTTTCCTGATGGAAGAACTGATGAAAATTCCCGGTATCAGCCAGATCAAAACGGCCCTGGCTCTCTCTGCCATTAAATCCACCACGGTACTGCCCCTCAGCTTATAGAGTCTTTTATGGAGTTCCCGATGAAGTTTACCCTGACCGGCACAGGCAGCGTGAAAGGATGCCCGGTTTATGGTTGTGACTGCCCCGCCTGCATTAAAGCCATCATGGACCCTTTTCTCGCTCGCCGCCCGGCTTCCGCCATCCTGGAGTCCGACAATGAAATGATGCTTATTGATGCAGGGCTTACGGATATTGAAGATCGTTTTCCAGCAGGCTCCCTGAAACAGATTATTCTGACCCATTACCATATGGATCATATTGCCGGTTTATTCAGCCTGCGCTGGGGAAGTGGCCTGAAAATATCCGTGACCGGGCCAGACACCTCGGATGCCCCGGAAGAGCTGTTGAAACATTCCGGCATTCTGGATTTCAGTCAGACAGTGACGCCCTTCGCTCCCTTTACTGTCAATGGTGTCAGGATAACCCCTGTTCCCCTCAGTCACTCACGCCCAACCATGGGCTATGTTTTTCACCGTAATGGCAGGACACTGGTCTACCTGACGGATACCCTGGGACTGCCAGAGGAGACCCTCACCTTTTTTACCAGCAATCCGGTCAATGTCATGATTATTGACTGTAGTTACCCTCCGGACATGTCAGCGTCTCCCGGAGCTCACAACAGCCTGAATGATGTTATGGAGTTGCACCAGAGGATACAACCATCACGCACGATTCTTACCCATATTGGCCATGAGCTTGATAACTGGATGAATACCAATCCGTTACCAAAAAATATTGAAGCTGGCCATGATGGGTTGGTAATCACCCTTTAGGCAGGAGCATGTTTATGAAATATCCGGGTTAGGACTATGGGCAGACAAAACGCTGGCCATCAACTATGTTTAAGCATGCCTCAATATCGATGACTGTGAGTCTTGACCGCCTGTTGGGATCACGGTGATCTGGAGTTATCAACATGTCTGATTACACCGAGTTGATGGGTGAGCTGCTGGAGCTTGGCGTCAATGCAAACCCTGCATCGCCCTATACAGCCTGTATTCTTGATGCCTCTGGACAGATACTGATTACTGCCTGCAATGCCTGCCATATCAGCCCCCTTTATTCTGCGGAAGGGCTGGCGCTTCACCTGTTAGCCAGTGAGTTTGACTGCCAGCAGAAACAGCCCTTGATAATGATCACCACTGCTGAGCCCGATGACCTGAGCCTGATGGCGATCTACCGGGCTCACTGTCAGGGAACTCATATTGATGAGATCACCTACGGCGCTTCCCGCGCTGTGCTGAAAAAATTGTGGCCATCTGACCCAAGCCAGGGACTGGCTGAAAGCCTCAAGCACTTTCCGGATGAATTCTCCACTGGCTTGAACATTCATGGGCAGGTACTGGCAGACGAGTGTTTAGAAGCCTTTAAAGAAGGCAAGGACATGTTTGATCGAGGTGATGACCCAGTGCGTAGCATGGATATTGACCAGTACTGGATGGCCGGTGACTGGTTGATTGATGACTGGGAAGAGAATCTCGAATAGTGCAGAGAAGCGTTAATACCCACACATAATCACCCCGTCAATCATCCTGCCTTCAGTAGCGACTGCCTTCACCGCAGTCCCTGACATGACATATGGGTATTCAGACAATCCATAACAAAGATTTCAAATGAGTTGTGTCAGGTGGGGAACTTTATGTAAAAAGAGTGGTCAGAAAGCTAGAGTTCCATAATTCAATAATTCAATGGATATAGCTACTGTTTCCGAGCCAATATATACAGTTTCGTACCACGTCTCTTATTTTCAAGATACCGCTTTTTCTGAATCGGGCAGATTTTGTCAGGCCTTCTCCCGTGATGTTGCAGAAACAGCTACTGTTCCATGCGCTGTGTCCACTAATGAAACTCCTGAGAACTACCTTCAGCAGCCAACGGTGCATTTTCATAATCCACTTGAGGATCCCCGGTTTGAAAAAAGATCGATAGTCATCGTTTATAACCCTGAACATCACTTGCCAGTCAGAATGGGGCTGAAGAAGCATAATCATGCACCAAAATATATTCCCGCTAATGAACGTTTTTCGATCCAGTCTATTTTAGGTATTGGTTCATCAGGTGATTCAGCCCGGTCAAGAGATAAGGTCCCGGATGCAAGTTCCACCCTGACAGTGAAGCGCAACAGGAAATGTTGTAAAGATCCTGCTGAGGCAGAACGTCAAAAGGAGCGTAAAAGGGCGCGCCAGAGGGAGCGTTACCGGAATGATCCCGAGTTCGCGCAGCGCAAAAGAGAGCGTCAAAAAGAGTACTACAAGAATGACCCCAATTACGCACAACAACAGAGGGCGCGGAAAAGAAATCCTGCTTACCTGGCACTCGCAAGGGAACGCTACAGGGAGCGCTGCAAAGATCCCGCTTACGCAGAGAAACAAAGGGAGCGCTTCAGAAATTACCAGAGAGAACGCTACAAGAATAATCCCGATTATGCAGAGTATCGAAGGAAGATCCAAAGGGAGTATCAGAGGCAACGCAATCAGGCGCGCAAGAAGGAAACACTATCATAATGTTATCTTTTGAACATAGCGACAATGAATATGTATCAACACATTGAAAAGTGGTTCCACCTGACAAAAAAGATGACTCAAAGATGGAACTTTTAGCCATATAACATTGACAAAGAGAAAGACCAATAAAATACAGGGTCAATTTTTTATGAGCAACCCGATATCTGCTAACAAGACATTAAATAAAATAGCTAACCCTAACGATGATCAACTTCACCGAAGATATTCCACAACGGTACGGAATAAAGAAAAACACCTGAGATACACCCCTTATACCACCACACGTCAAATATTTACAAACGACCACTTCAACTCAAGACAACATCAAACCAACTTATCACAAAGACAGATGGAGATTAATTATCAACGTTTTAACCATTTAAGTGTTCCTTGTGGCTTACAAAACACTTCTAATGACAACCCAAGGATAAAAAGTAACATCTCTAAAACTATGCACCTCTATTTTTCTGAAGCTGGCATAATAAGGCAACCACAGTTTTATGAAGAATCTGATAAATTGGCACATAACTCTATGTCAACTAATAGTAGAAATACTCAGTTTACCTATACAAAAACAGATCCTGATTCATCAGATACTTTTTTAAATTCATTCATGCAAAGTGGAGCTATGACGAATAATTTTACAGGTACTGAAAAAAATCCGGAGAGTCAGGTGGTTACAAATTCAGGTGCCAGAGCAAAATACACTGAAAAGGAAAAGAGTCTTCTCCCCTATCCCTACACTCACTATAGCCCGAAAGTTGGTTACTCCCCGGTGGAAAGATATGCCTTCTGCAATCAGCATCAATTAAGTGAGCCAAAATCTGATCAAATAAATAAAAATTTGTGTAAAGTAAATTCTCTCTGGAAATTTATATTACATAATATTATTCATAATCGAGATAACTCCACTGCCTGGGTAAATATTAGACAAGGTATCTTTGAATTTAAAGATCTCGACAAATTTTCAGAGCAATGGACCACTCACAGACAAAGAACAACCCCCGTCGTCTTTGAAAATATTGCAAGATCAATCAGGAATTATTATACCGCAGGCATAATTACTAAATTTGATCAGTATGGCACCCACCTGCCAAGACTGCATTATCGCTTTAATCTATCGAATCCTGTTGTTGCTGATTATTTTAAAACCATAGGACTCATGCGTTGAGTAAAGTCAAACCAGGAGCCCCCACTCGTAGGCTTGCTCACGGCCTCACCGGGAATGGAACTGCCCTGACAAACCATGAATCCTTGACACTGACCACCAGTGACGGCAACACTGGAGTGCTTGAGTTATAACCCCACAAAGACGAATTTATGAAAATAACAACAATTATTATCAAAGTGAGTTAAAACCCTTTGTCAGTGATGGCTGCAGCCTGTTTCCGAATGGCACATTATCCCAGCCTGATCAATGGTTGCACTGCTGTGTTAGTCATGATTTTACTTACTGCCAGGGCGGCACCGAAGAAGGCCGATTACATTCAGACCAGACATTGCGACAGTGTCTCAGAGAAGCGGGCCATCCCCGGATTGGCGCTGTAATGTATGCCGGAGTTCGGTTTGGCGGCAGTCCATTATGGCCCACACCGTTCCGCTGGGGGATTTGGCTGGGAGTATCCACGTTTTTATCGCCCATTGTCTTCAGAGGAACTTGATCAGGTTGAAACCCTTTCCCTGCAGATGGAAATAATGGAAAAGGAGTAAACCGATGAAGTTGACCTGGCATTTATCTGTATCTGAACATTGTTGGCTGGGAGAAACACCCTCAGCGACCGATTGCTTTAAAAAGGTACCGGGTATTGACGGAATACAGCATTGATCTCGCCCAGCACCTCTTTTGATAATTTCAGCTGGCAGGCATCAATATTTTCCTTAAGCTGCGTCAGTGAACTGGCTCCGATAATCGTCGATGTTACACCCTCTGTTTGATATACCCAGGCCAGTGCCATCTGTGCCAGGGAGAACCCATGGCGCTTAGCTACCCCATGATAGCCTTCAATCGCCTTGTGAGTCATTGGGGTATTGCGGAAGAGACCATTTCTCTGCTGAAAAGACCAACGGGAACCCGACGGAATCTGTCCATTTCGGTACTTGCCAGACAGCACTCCACCGCCAAGTGGCGACCAGGGCAGATAAGCGACATCATTTAATACACAGGATTCCAATACATAGGGTGAGTCCTTGGCATGTATTAAGCTGAACTCGTTCTGGATAGATACCATCCTGGGCAAATCATACTTCTCACTCAGCCGCACATACTCACCAATGCCCCAGGGCGTATCATCTGAAAGGCCGCAATAACGAATCTTCCCCGCTTTAATACAATCATCCAGCCCTTGAAGAATATCCACCATTTCCGCTTCCTGCCGCGCTCGATCCACCTGGGTATGGGGAACCATCCCTGGCCAGTGTCTGGCAAAATGGGGAGAGACCCGGTTTGGCCAGTGCAGCTGGTAAAGATCAATACAGTCTGTATTCAGGCGTTTCAGAGAACCTTCCACCGCTTCTTTAATACGCTGACCACTGATTGGGCTGCCATTACGTATCCACGGTAGTCCCACACCGACAATTTTCGTGGCAATGACAACCTCATCACGCTTGCCCGGATTGGCCCGGATCCATTCACCAATGCAGCGCTCAGTTTCACCGCTGGTCTGCTCATCAGGGGGAACCGGATACATCTCGGCCGTATCGATAAAGTTAATTCCCTGGTCCAGCGCGAAGTCAATCTGCTCTAACGCCTCATTCAGAGAGTTCTGCTGTCCCCAGGTCATGGATCCCAGGCAGACCTCTGTCACCTGCAGTTCACTGCATCCCAGTTTAATTTTTTTCACTGACCGACTCCCCGGTATTTTTAAGGGTTAATGCATATTACAGTAATAGAAAAACACAATCAGGAGAATAATCAAATCAACACTGCTGACTGGTCCTGGTGAACAGCAAACTATTGCTCGGCAATGCGATAAAGCAGCTTAATAAAAGCGTCTGTACTTTTCTGGCTGGGGGACTCAATCCCGAATTTATTATGAAAATAGATGGACAGCTGACAATCCCTATTGCCCAGCATAACGGTATAGCCATCATCCATTGACTTTGCGGTAACACCTTCCAGGAAGTAGCCCCCGGCCACCTGTTCACCCTTGTCCAGAATGCGCGCAAATGCCAAAAGACACTTTTGAATATCGATATGTTGATCCACTGACTGACTCCTTCAGAAAAGCAAGGCTCCCCGCTTACGTAATTTTCAGGGAGGCATAGAGAAAACAGTGCAAGATAAACACCACAAGAGTGACAGTTGCTCTCATGGAAAGGTAAGACTTTACCCGACCATCGGCCAAAGGCTCCGTATGAACGCACTCAATAATCAGTGTTGCCAGATAACCGATGGCAAGTAACACCAGCATCTGATGATTCGCCAGCCCTGCCAGAAGCCCTCCGAATACCGAGAGTGCAATGGCATTACTGGCCAGTACTTTAAAAATGCTTCTGGATTGATTCTCACTGTAGACGGCCTGCCCCCATAAAGAACCGGCCATAAAGCTACTGATAATGATGGAATAAATAATGAACAGTTGCTCCCCTGTATTATCAAACAGAGACTGGTCCCTGATGGATAGAGACAGCGTAATAATAAAAGGCATTATCCCAAGCCAGGCAAGCCAGTACATGAGTCGTTGAAAGCGATCCACTCGGTTCTCCTTTGGTCTCACAGTGATGTCTAAACATTCAACCTCACAGGTATAGGGCTTATTCTGCCAGCGAGCAAGGATTCTCAGCCAGATGTGGCGAGCCACATCATAAAAAAAGGGAGCTTTCATACATATTTTCACTCAGCTTTTGCCAGTAAAGGTGAGCTACGCCCTATCTGTACGAATGGTCAGATCGAATGGATCATGCCATATCATTGCTCCGGGTTTATTAATGCTGAATGAATGTGTTAGCCTGAAATGGATACGAATCAGAATAATAGAGCCGATAAAATGATTAACCAAACGACCTTTAAGGTCGCAGCGGCCTGCCCGGTTAAAGAGAACTCTGCTCAGCGGATGCGTTGATCGTGAGTGGCAATGGCCCGTCAGGTTGACCTTTATCAGGGACTGATAAACGGGAGCCTCTGTCGTGTATATTCTGCGGTTGAATACTGCTGGCCAGCCTGTTGAGTGGCTTACCTGGCAGGAAACAGTATGCCTCTACTCAAGAGAGTTGGTTCGCTGGAGCCTGGGAGATATTATTTACCGGATCCATGGCGGCTATAACCGGTGGCATGGAGATCGAACGATTATCGAACTCCCCAGTATCGTTGCCTGTGGCGGTAAACGGCTTTTTCCCTGCCGAAACAATCCAACCCTTACCAATTTCTCACTGTTTGAAAGAGACAATCATCAATGCCTGTATTGTGGCCGTTTCTTCAAAACAAGGGAGCTTACCCGGGATCATATTGTGCCAAAATCCAAGGGAGGCGCTGATGACTGGATGAACGTTGTTGCTGCTTGCCGACGCTGTAATCAGTTTAAAGGAGACAAGCTGCTGGAAAACACCGAGATGTCACTGATTGCCCTGCCCTATCGACCCAATGCTGCCGAATATCTTGCCCTGGTCAACAGCCAGCGAATCCTGCCGGATCAGGCTGACTATCTCAGAACCCAGTTTTCCAAAAACTGTCGCTGGAAAAGCCGTAATCGCAATACATCATCCAGCATATTGCAACCCATTTAAATCGTCAGCTGAAGCCCCTGTCTATGTACAGGGCTCCGGTGTAAACTCCCCGCCCTGTTCATTTTTTTGTATTGGAATCAGCAATGCCCCTGAATCTCGACAACGATGGCTACCTGGCCAACCTTGACGAATGGAATACAGAAGCTGCCACAGAGCTGGCGGCGCTTGAGGGTATAGTGCTCACTGAAGCGCACTGGGAAGTGATTTACGCGCTGCGGGCGTTCTATCAACAATATGAACTGGCCCCAAACCAGCGACCTTTTGTTAAGCATATTGCCAATACCCTTGGCAAAGACAAAGGGAACAGCCTCTATCTAATGACGCTTTTTCCTGAAAGCCCGGCCAGAGTTGCTGCCCGAATTGCCGGACTGCCCCGTCCTACCAACTGCTTCTGACCGTCAAAGAAGCTACTCTGCCGGGAAATAGAAGGCATACTCACATCTGTAATATGGGCAGATGGAAACCAAACCACAACAAAGTCCTGCTGATTGATGACAGTGACACCAGCCACTGCTCAACAGAACACGGTCGGTTCTCAATGCCTTATTTTTCCGGGCTTACCTGCAGTTGATCAACATCCTCTTTGAGTCTGGTAAAGCCAACGGCTTCCACAGCCTCCAGATAACCGGGATCACTTTCGCTCTTGCCCTGAAGCAGGTTGGCGGCAATTCTTCCGTAGGTCATGGCACCTTTGGCACCGACGCCGGACATTCCGGCCATCACCACGAAGTTGCTGTCCATTTCACCGGACGGCGCGACCAGCTGGGAAACAATGGGTACTTCGGTACTGGTCAGGCTGTAGACACAGGAAACATCGTCAACCAGTTGTAGATCCTCATCGTTCACCGGCACCCCATGCATGCGTAAATACCGACCGGTGTTCTCAATGCTCCAGCGAATCTCCTCTTCGGACAACGCCTGGTGCCAGACATCGTCCAGCTTGTTGATGTCGCTGCGCTGGAAATGGCCGCCAATCTTGATGACCGAATTTCCATCTGCATCAGAAGATTCAAACATGGAATAAAAACTACCCTCCCGGGTGCCAGCGGAGCTGTTAATCACCGGATAGGCTCGTCTCAGCTGACTGCGGGCATGATCATCAAGTTGATGATACTTCGCCGGACTGATCTGCAGGAACGCAAGAAATACCCGCTTTGGCGTGATCAGTTTATCCATGTAGGGGGCCAGCTCAGTTAGCAATGGGCCGGTGTAAGGGCCCGCAGCGCTGACGATCTGGCTGGCTGTCAATTCCCTTTCGGAACCTTGCGAATCTTTGCTGGCAATAAGGTAGTGGTTACCCTGCCGTTGGATATCGCTAACGGAAGCATTGTAAACAATTGTGCCCCCTTTCAGTTTAATGGCCTTGTGCAACAGTGAAATCAGTGCTTCAGGATTAAGGGTGCCTGAGTGCTCATTGAATTCACGATGCAGAAAAACCCCCTCCGGCAGCTGGACACCAAACATCTCCATTCCCTCCTCCGGCGTTAGAGCTAATTTGTAGTCCACCTTTTGTCGTTCAGAGGAAGCAATAATGGCATCAGCCGCTTTCAGCGGCCTCATATAATTGACGGGTGTTGTCTGGTAGACAGCAGACATCGAGATATCGTCGCCCTGATTACCGAGATAGTTGACCAGCGTTGCGGTTTCCTGAACCGAACGGTTGTGGAGGTAAGACCACAGATCGCTGCCCAGGTTGTTGCTTCTGGCAATACGTGTCAGCCCTTTGCTGGAACCCTGACTGTATTCACGATCCTGTTTTTCCAGCAGGATAACCTCTTTGCCGTCCCTGGCCAGCTGCCAGGCAGCGGCGCTACCCATCAGCCCACCGCCAATAACAACAACGGCGTAGTGCTTTTCAGCGGTTGTTGTACCCCCGGCCTGGAGCTGACCACTGAAGAAGACAAATATCGATGTGAGTACTAGAGAGAATACGGTCATATTTCCTCCATGAAACGGAAATTAATATAGTTAAAAGTTAGTTTTTTTAATTGGACAATCCGTCCAGCAAAAGGTTCCATCGACGGGCATTTATTTAGCTGCAGTCAACACTCCGCCCCCCTGATAGGTATCAGCATTAATGCCCCGCCATTACTACTTTGCAGGCTCCATAAAGCGGAGCGACAAACTGAGCGTACCGTACAAACTCCCAGAATGTCGGCTGCCAGCTTCTCAGTTCAACTTGCGGTGGAGTTGTGACGGTAATATCCAGGCTTTTGAGGGAGAAACTGCGTGATTCATATCGCCCCGGGCTGAACAACCCCCATAATGCATACCATTGGCAATCCGGAGCCGCAGGCTCTGATGCACAGGGCTGGAAGTAGAACGGCATATTTTTCAGATTCATAGTTACCTTGAACGTGTATCGGCTATCAGGAGCCAGATAATCTTCGAAGCTCAACGCATCAGGGGAGAATAACAGTCGCCCCGGATAATAGATGAGCCCGGGTAAATAAGTCCGGTAAATTGCTGCCCCGGCTCCATAATCGAAACTGAGCTGGTAGCGTGTCGAAGTTCTGAGGGTATCACTGGCCCCGCTATCTGGCGCGGGGTCCACCAGCAGCTGGATATGTTCATCAAAATAGGTAGTGGATTTCAGCCGCTCTCCCAGCCAGGTGGATTGGTAAAGCTGCACCCTGATCAGTGGTGATGTTTCGGCAGACATGGTTGATAACGACAGATCTTTGAAGGTGTAACTTGCCGTGTCTTCGACGATTAATCCACAAGGATAGCCCCTGGATTGATAGTCCCCGTTCAGATCAAATGCGCCCCCCCACACAATGGCTGACGACATATCGCCATCAGGGAACCAGAGAGTATTGGGTGGACTGGATAGAATTCGCCGATCGGTGAGCACCTCAAAACTGACATTGTCAAAACCGTTCAGGCGACATTGCAGGGAGGCAGGCTGCCACAGATTATTATTGCGTGTGTGAATTTGGTAGGCATTCTTTGGGTCATTAATATTCAGCGTTGGTTTCAGCCGAACCGAAGGCGAGCGTAAATTACTGACCGACAGCTGCCCTTCTTCACCACGTATCAGGTCATAACCAGTGGCCGGGCAAAAAAGGCTGACCGACAGCTGCTCTTTTTCACCAGGTAACAGGTCATAACCATTGGCCAGACGCGTGATAACCCCGGGTCGGCCAGGACTCCAGTCAGGCGAGTCTTTTTTCACAAATTTCACGTTATAGACCAATTTGCCCATGCCACAGGGACTGCGTCCCACTTGCGCAACATCGGCGTAGCAACTTCGGGCAACGTCCCTGCAATTCCTGGTATCGGACTGACGTCGATTTTGTCCGGTGGGCGTTTGTTGATCACATACCCGGTAAGTCCCACAGATAGCCGAATCCTTAATCAGTCGGCAATCTTCCCACTTCCAGACAACGTCAATCGGGTAGTCCAAAATGCCCCCATACTCCGGGGCCGGAAGGTCGCGCAACCATTTGACAGCCTGATCAGGGTCTGTTTTTTTCAATGCATGCCAGGCGGCTTCATCCAACGGATCCGGAAAGCGAGTCCAGGAGGATTCGGCACTGCCACACTGCAGGTACTCATGTCGTACATTGCGGCTTTGATCCAACGGCAAAATCTTTCCGGGACAGGCAAGGCTGATCCGTGGTCCTGAATAGAAGGGGAACAGGTTCTTTTCAACACACCGGTTCTCAGGGCGGGGCGGAGTGACCCTGTCCATACCGGGTCGGCCGTTTCTTGCCGGTGAGCCACGGTTTGCAGTACGGGGGCGTTCATGGTCCCGATAAGCAGGACGACTACTTGTCAGCGAAGCCATCCACCCTGGTTCAGGTGGTGGCGGTAAATAAGGGGGTGCAGAGGGTACATTAACCGAAGGCCCCAGCCCCATTGTTGAAGGAGTGACCGAGGATGGAGAATGAGGGGAGGCATTCACCGTTGTTATACATCTGTTCGCCAGGGCCAGAAAAATAAACGTCTGAGCAGGAGCTGATACGATCTTGCGCGTAATCTTGTGAAGAACGCTGACAGTCCCATAAGCACAATCCAGCACTGGGCTTAGCCAATTTGCAGGGGAAGGAGTTACTTCTGATGAGTTAGCGGATGTTGCTATTTCTGGTTGAGAAATGGTGGGACTGGCAATAGTAGTTAACATGGTCAATTCTTCATGACAGTATTACACGTGATCTCTAGAAGATGTGCCAATTATGATTTTCTGACACATCCAACATGGAATTCTGACCATAGGGGAAAGTTTTAGTTCACTGCCAAATGAGGAGTGTTCTGAACCATAAGTAGTTAACCAAATGAAATCATTCCGAAAAATCTGGGAACATATTCTTCAGCCGGTCAGTAGTACGAATCTTTTTCTGTTGCTCAGCAAGAAAGTCGTCTTCATAATGATTCATTACCTTTTCTATAAATAATAAGCGATCATTGGTTTTCACAACCAGCTTCAAGCCTTCATCGTGAACTCTTTGAATAACGTTGAAGAACTGCTCAATATTCATCCGGCTCCTCAATTTACTGCCGCTCATATCGCACTCCAGCAAAACCGCCTGATGCCTTGTATTGGATAAATCACTTAAATAGAAATCAGGCATTAGCCTTTGGCCTCCGGGCAAAAAGCAGGGACCCACCTGACGGATCTGCTCCACCGGGATACTGAGTTTTATGGCAATCTCATTTATTGATTCCGCCTGCTCAGTGATCACGCCTGCCGCTTTGTCCCCTTGATAATGACCCAGTTGCAATAATGCATCATCAGTCTGGACTTCAAGGCTATCCCACCATCGGGAACGTCGACTGTCTCCCTGTAGATCGTTCAGGTAACAAAAGTTATGTGCAGTTTCGGTCAAGGGATCAATAATGTCGAAATGTTTTTTATCGATATGGACAGGATAATTTGAACTGACCATGATGGCTTTGTTTTCAGCCATCACATGTTTCATGGTTTTCGCCAGAAACATTTTGGTGATGCCGAACTGACATTCGGTAACATCATCCACTATCACCAAATCCTTACCGGCAAGCATTTCGTCAACCTTTCTATTCCATTGTTTATCATCACTGCCGAGGTCCAGATACAGGCAACCTACTCTTTCATCGCTTATATAGAGGGTGTTGACGCCATAGTGAGCTGCTTTTTTGGCAACGGCTACACAAAGATGCGTTTTTCCTATTCCCGCTGATCCACTCAGAAATAGCCCCATAGGTTTTTTGGGCAGAGTTTCATCCAGGTTATTAATCACAGCGTGTGTGAACTTCAGGGCAGTCTGTTTCATCAGGTCCTGCTGTGATGAGCCGGTTTCAAAATTCTCGAAGTCGGCAGCAAGATTTTCAATGGGGAACGGTTCACCATGATCCACCGGTTTTGGTTTCAGAACCGGTGTGACAGGCAACGGCGGTTGCTGATGCCAGGCTTTATCACTTGAAAAAAATTGTGTCCAGCGCTCAGGTCTGAAGCGCAATCCACAGGTAAGACCAACAATGGGAGATTGATAGCTCAGGGTATGATCGGTCCAATCGGCATAACCCGTTTCCCCCTTTGCGATAGCAGCAATTGTATCCGTACTCTGTGGTTGGTTATAGCCATCAATCAGGAGTTTTTTGACTTGCTCGAACGTTTTCGGTTCAGCAAACTTATCTGGGCTAAATCCCAGATAGAGATTTTGTGCACTGCTGTCTTGTCCGGTGCATATCAGATTAAAACCGATGGCACTGCCGGTTTTGTGTTTTGCACTGTAGTTTTTAACGCCCTGGATATAGACAATATCCCCCTTTTTGATATCCAAATCGCCCGCTTCAATACCTGTTGGATTCGAGATAGGCTCCCCGACCGAAAACAAGCTAAACAAGCTGCCAGAGAAAGGGTTGATCATCTCGAATGGCTTTAAAACGCCAGAGGGAAGTGACATATCATCACACACATCTTGAACCATTGTTTCACTGTTACAGAAAAGCGAACAGGCAATTCTGAATGTCGAAACCGGTGAACCAAACAGGCGGTTGAATTCATCAGTGCCAAGAATGGTTTCAATGGCTCGATACTGACAGGCCAGTAAGGTCGTGGCACAGTCCGCAGTGGTGGGGCCATGAAAAAAAGCACTCAGACACTCACTTGGTGTTTCTCCTTCACTGGTTGCTACAAAACTGGACTTGTACCTCGGGTCAAAATACTTCGGTAGTGAGTGAAAACCGAGAGACGAACCGTTGATCAGATCTCTAAGCTCACGGGCTTGATAGTCCTCAGGGTAAAAGATCCCAAGGCTTTTGTTAACCTCCAGTGGTGGCGGTCTAAATCTTCTTGGTATCGGTCCCATTCGATTGTCACTTGTTACCTTCACAGGTGGGTAATACTTCGTCTTGACTGAACCCCGTTTATCGTAAGGTGTATTGCTGTGCTGGAGCCAGCGAATCGTTTCATTGGTTAATTGCTCATCCAGGGGCGCATTGCTGTTACTTTTCGGGAAATATTCCTGAGGAGGAGTGATCATGCTTACAGCCTGAAAATGAATTCTTAAAGTACTGTTATCTTCACGAAAAGACGCTTTGGTACCTGGTAAACAGGTGGCTGGATTACCTTTGGTAATTCTGAAATCACTTATCTCCTTACTTATTGCCACAGGCTTCTGCCCATCAGAATCAGGAATTTTTTTCAGGCCTTCATCAGCGCTCCCGTTCTGGCATGGTTGTTTTTGGGTTAGGGGGTGATCACCACTTAAGGTATGACCACAAAAAGTCGAAGGGTGGCTATTTTGAGTAGCCGTTTCTCTCCCCCTGGATTCTTGATTTTGGGATTCAAGACGAACGCCTGATTGATTGGTGGTGGGTGTAGTATCCATACTTGATTGACCTTTGTAATTTATATTAATCCGTTAAAAGTTGGCGTTTAAATTCAGACAGTTAATAGCCAAAGTGTAACAACCACTGCAGCATTAATTATCATTCCTGCAAAATCATAATTAGCAGATTGACTCTAATAAATGAGCCTATTAATAAGTTTGATTATTAATTGGTTAAAAAGTTCCAATTTTTTTCTGACAGATTGATCTACAATAATTGCGTCGAATGAATTGCCTGCTGAGGGTGGAATAGCTTCAAGCTTACGGTAAAAATAATTGACGAGGATTAAAAATTGGATATTAGATTTGGCGGTAACACACCACCCATATTTAATGAACGAGCCACTGAAGCACCACCCCCATATCAGAGAGCTGCAAGAGAAGATTTTTTGAACGCCTTAGACTTTCTTCCCTGGGATATAGCCTGTGTAGAAGCGAAGGAAATTATTAAACACCTGCTAGATAAGTATCAGATCAGTATTAGTGAATTAGTTGGCACTGGTTCTGGCCCGCATTTATCTGAGCGCAGTGTGAGTGTCCCAACAAGATTATCCCCAATCAGACAACTGATGCAAGCAGATGGAAATACTGATTTGTTAAAAGGTTTAAACACACTGGTAGAGGGATTTAACAAAGAAGTATCTGAATTTGAGAAAATAATCGATAGTAAAAAGCAAAAGGAAATTACTGCCAAGGCTCACGGCCTGACCAGAATAGCCACTCAGCTCAATAAAAGATTCTTTCACCATTATGATTACAGACCTAATTTCCCACAAGCCACACTCGATTTATTCAAGCTTGTTACAATGACCCCGCCTGATTTCAGCCGGTGTTCCAAAGCGATCTATCGATTGTTCGAGAGTACTGGTCAATGCAGCAAAACCGAGGGGCCTACTGATCATCAAAAAAAGGCACTCACTGAATTTTGTGACAAGCTACTCAAAGCAACAGCTCATGAGAACTATGCCCACCAGAGAGATATTGAATATGGACGTAAGTACTATGCCGACCAGATAGATATTAAATTTATAAAAGAGGAGCTGGAGAATGGGTATTATCCGGAATCTTCTTCCAATACGGTAGCTAACTTCTGCTCTACCGTTATTCTGTTTACCCGGGACGTAAAAGTTTTCCGAGATACTCTGGATGCATTATTCACATTGTATGAATTCACACCATCCGAAGCACCATTGAAGGAGATTCCAGAGGATCTTAATAAAACAATTAATGAATACGCCACAAAAGCAGATGGGTTTGATAGTTATCGTCAGTAATCGGCGTTCCAACTTTTTGCTGACATATTGGTCTATTTTGAGCACGTCGTAATGAATATCCTGCTGAGGCTGGAGCAGCTTCAGGTTGATGGCAAAGCATAATTAAGGAAATCCCAGAGGAACTTAATAGAGAAAAAGGAGAAAATTGAATCATTTCATGCACGATGAAAAAAACAATCATTCTTCTGAAAAGTCCGGAAACATATGCTTTAGCCGGTCAATAATTCCCAGGGTGTTCTTTTGCCCCCAAACATTTTCATCCAGAAATTTCTGCACATCTTTTAAAAACAGCCTCACCAATACGTGCAAGAATTTTCTGGGCTGACAAACCGTGCTGCTCACTCCCGGTTGAGCTGGCATCTGATGCATTTTCAACAGGAACAGCTGATGGAGCTGGGCCTAACATATTCCGCAGATATGCCACCTTTTCACTATCACTCCTGTCACTGTGTATCGTTTTGTGAAAGATGTTGTGAGTATCGGTTAAAATTTCAGCGCTTCTGTCAATGATATATTTTTCTCTTTCGATCTTCAGATAGGGAATATGAGCATATTCAGCTGGCTTAGTGTATCTTTCGATTATTAAAGGTTCCGGAATTTCAAAACATTTAAAGCTTATTGGCGTCCATTCTGGAACATCCTCAAAACATCCGCCATAAAAAAGACTCAACGCCTCAAACACGGTATCAATATGGATCTGATCTCTTTTACTTAATTCGTACAGACACTCATTAACCTTCCGGCTTTGCACAAAAAAACATTTCGCTATTCCTCCTGTGACGGCGGAATCCTTCCATCTCATCAGACCCAATGCATGGTCAATATCATCCCGGGAAAGTCCATATTCACGCATTTTCACCTTTACTGACGAACAGAAACGAGTAGAGTTGTAACTATCTTGACCATTCACTAAAAATACCGGGCAAATCGGGGCATTAGCCAACTCAAGCTCTACGTGTTGCCGGATCAAATCAGCAACGGCCAAATGCACAGGTAAGACCGAACTTGCATCCGGTTCTGCATCTATCCCTATTTGCAGCGTATCGTCCTGATTACTTTGGCACAGCCGATGTGCATCTAACTCAGCCGGGGGTATTTGCCTGACGCCCCTTGGCCCAAAACGAGCCTCTGGTGAAGAAGGTTTAGAAGCATCCGGTGAATGGCTTGCCAGGGAAAGGGCATTGAATTTAGCCGAAACCTCTAATTGAGCCGGGAATTCAGAGTTCATCCAGCCTGACCCTTATTATTGATTGTTTCAATACATCTTCAGACTCCCTGTATTCAATTAAGTTCTCCGACATTACAAAATGAAAATCATTCTCTAGAATCAGCTGAAAGAGAAATAGAAGGACTCTGTGAGTATTTCATGACGTGCTTGCAATCGGTACTGACCCAGTTGTTATACCTGTCCGGCGGCGGTTGCAATATATTGGATAATTCAAATAACTATTCACTCCAGCAGCAAAGGTAAAATTTATGGAACCAGCAGCTTTGCAACAGCAATTGGGCGGATCTTTAATTCGCGCATCAAATGCCGCATTTGGCATAAAGAGCCCGGACGGGCATGTATATACCGCAGATGACAAACAGGCGGCATTAGGACGGCATACTGTCAAAAAACTCAATATATCAACAGGCTATCTTGCAGGCATGGCCGCTAAAGGTGGTATTTCAGGTGCTTTGGGTGGTATTGCTGGCGTTACCTTTGTTGGTCTTACCAGAGCCACTGGAGAGTTCTCATGGAAACCTGTGGCCATAGCGGGAGCAGCGGGTGCAACACTGAACGTATTGAGAGCCATCGCCAATGCCAGGCCCATGACGCCACTGGAGCATGCCAGCCAGGAACTGGAGCAGGCCATGGAAGATGAAGCCTATCTGCTCAATCATCCGCTGGATCAGCCTGACCATGAATACAGCAGCGATGACTTTTTGGTTATCAAATATATGACGAATAGATACCAGGATTCCTGGAAGTCACTCTGGCTATTATGGGCAGGTATTCACACCCACGATCACCAGAGTAACTTTAATAAAAGCATGAATGAGTTCAGCGCTGTGTTAGAAGGTGAATATGGCGTGAAGAAGGAGGATATTAGCAACGTTATTGCCAGTATGGGGGATATCGACTCCCCGGAAGCTGCAACAGAACTTCCTGATTTCAAACGATTGATGAAGAAGTTTCCTGTCCCGGCAAAAGACCAGGAAGATCTTGCCAGGCGGATGTTTATCTTTAACCGCATCATTACGGAAGATCTGGACAAACGCCAGAGTCGCCCGGTCAGTGAACTCTACCAGGACCTGCTCAAGACCAGGTACAGCCACTACAGGGAGCGCCTTGGACAGGATAAGATCCGATTGCAGGAAGATGTTTGTATTTTGCGGGGAGTTGAAAGAAATCACTCGGCTCCGGTATCAGGTCCGTCTGCAACCGGAACTGCTGAAAGCTAGCACATGGTTTCAATGAGTAGGGTGTCGGCTCCTTATAGGAGCTGGCCTGCGAAAGGCTTGCTTTCTGGTTTCGCAACTTTCTCGGGATTGTGGGAACAAGTCCGGTCGTAAAAAAAGGCTCTTTGCCGGAGCAAGGAGCCTTTGGTTTAACTTTAAGCGTGTTGGTGTTGAACGTGCGCGCTTCCCAGGCGTCTTTGGCATCCTGCATCGCGATGCTGTTGTTCCACACCAGTTCACCAAAGTTCAGGGTTGTGGTGGCTGCCAGACCGTAGCGGTCAGAAAGTTCAAATTTTTCCTTAGTGACTGTATTTGTTGCAGTAACATAGTCACCGTTGACTTCATATTCACCACCAAAACTGATGCTAAAGAAGCCGTCATCACTCAGATAGTTAACTGCCGGACGAACCATGAAGCTGTTATGGCTGGAATCAATGTCAACAACACCCTGTAAATACTCGCTGCTGTTTTCGAGTACGCTTTCGGTATCACCGTAAACAGTAGAAACTTCGGCAGTCCAGTTGCCCATCTCGCCGATAATACGAGCTTGACCAGCATCACCACCACGACCACGGCCCTCTTTCGCCATATAGTAATAGATGCCGCTACCAATGCTGTCAGCGCCATCAGCATAAAACAGCGCAACGTCTTTACCCAGCGGGAACAGATTCATGGCTTCGTAACGGCCAATCTGGAATGCCCAGCTGTCTTTTCGGCCAAACATTACTTACAAAAAGTTGACCCAGCTCAACATCTTGCAAATGTTTCATAAGAAAATAGTCAAACAACAAGGACTGTTGATTTTTTAGTTGCTCTTATAGAATAGTTACATCGCTTTTCGGGTCTTTAGACATTGACAACACACCGAGAATATCAACAAGGCTCAATCCAACCCATTTAGTCTGCCAGGGCCAATAAAGCCATATCACGGCCAAGCCTACCTCCTTTCCGCCTATTACTTATTGATCATGGACGCCTAACCTCATAAAGTGCCTGCCCTTCTCATGACCAGCACGGAAATGTCATGAGTTATATCATCAGTCACCGGGGTCCTTAATGAAGCAAACCAATCACTTCGTCGCTGTAGAAGCCAACATTGCTGCGGGCAAGTCAACTCTTCTTCCCAAACTGGCAGCAGAGCTGGGCTGGGACGCCATTCAGGAGCCTGTGAATGACCCGGAATTTACACGACTGCTTCAGGAGTTCACAGACCACCCAAATGATGCGGTTAAGCGTATTCAGTTTCAGGAGTACATTACCAATCGCCGGGCCAGCATTGTTGAGCAGTTGCCCACTGACCGCAACTATCTGATTGAGCGCTCCCTTTACTCTGATTTGATTTTCACCCAGGCGAACTTTCTGGGGATGGTCAAACCAGATGAACGCTATATGCTGCATTATTGTGAAATCCAGCGCAGACTGAAGGATTATCCGGTGATCAGCGCGGTCATTTATCTCAGAACCGCTCCGAACATTGCCCATAGCCGTCTGATTGAGCGGGCAAGAAGTGCCGAGGATGGAACTCCACTGACGTACCTCTGCGATATCCATAACTATCATGAGGCCATCCTGCCACAGATCTGCCGCTCAATGGGGACACCATTAATCACTGTGAACTGGGATGATTTTGGCTGCGAAAAAAATCTGGCAAAACAACTGCTGGAAACGATTCAACCGGGCACGCTGAAGCCGGCAGTCTGTGATGCACAAAACCATAATCTGTGAGAGAAACATTCAGAACATGGGGAGGAACAGAGTGCGCGACTGTCATGATTAAAGGATCGAAAAGATTGACAATCGAAAAGCAGCCAGTATTGGTGAACGCTCTTGACTTAACAGAGCTACAAACATCAGAATCAGAGGATCTTACACCAGGAGCCTTAGTCTGAAGACTTTCAGTCTGACTTTTGTGTTGTGATCTTGCAGATTCAAGTTCTGTTTTCATGGTTGAGGGTATGTATTTCCAAACTCCGGGGTTTGCGTCGATTGCTGAAGCGATAAAGGCAGGGTCATCTCCAAGCCAACGACTACCAGACACGAAAGCATAAGGATTATGTCCGATTAAGCCCAGCAAATAATTGCGATCCTTCAATAGTTCTTCCTTGACATGAAACAAGACACCAAT
This sequence comes from Endozoicomonas sp. ALE010, assembly GCF_049310165.1. NCBI lineage: Bacteria > Pseudomonadati > Pseudomonadota > Gammaproteobacteria > Oceanospirillales > Endozoicomonadaceae > Endozoicomonas > Endozoicomonas sp. ALE010. Next base: position 242,403 of record NZ_JBLYNV010000001.1, read on the forward strand.
ATCACCAGCAATTAAGGTTTCAATAATGCTTTTATCGCTTCGGATTCTTTCACTTGCATGACGCATAGCATCCGAACACTGTGCGACAGCGGCCCTTACAACATCAACATTATCCTGAAGATCCGGGCTTGCATATTCCAGCTGTTCGCCTTGTTGAGTGACTGCGGCCATGACGACATCTCTGTCATTCTTCAGTCGTCGGCTAACATATTGCAAGTCATTTGGGTGTTTTGCAATGGTTGGTAATACAAGGTCTTTATCATTTCGAACCCGTCGGCTGGCATACTGCAGCCCTTGCTCCAGCAGGATATTCCTGATCTTTTCTTTATGACCCGGAAGTGGCTGACCCGGTGGAACCTTAAACGCCAGGCGGTAACTCCAACAAGATGGTTCGATAATATAGTATTGATCTTTCAAGTCGTCATACACAAGATCAACCAGTTGGGTAGCGTTTTTGCAATTTGACGGTAATAAAAGATGATGTAAGAGTTCCCTGCGGGTGTCCAGATCAATCTTATCACTCGCAAACATTTTCTGAAGTTGGTCATCCGATTTCACCAACCATCTTAACTCTTGAACATGATCAATAAATTGTTGGTGGTATTTGCTTAATAACGAAGAGTAGCTGGAACTTTTGTATAAAGAATGATAGACCGATGAGAAAAGACAATGGTTGAAGGCGAATCTATTGGCTTCTTCTGAAAAATCATTGTTAAGGCGTTGTGCAAGAAAGTTAAAGTTCCACTGATCTCCTTCAACAATGGGTCTGTCTTTGAGGTGAAGATCCAGATCACTCATACCACATAACACAGACAGCAGTTTTTCAAAGGCCTCCTGCATGGTTGACCTTAATTTCATTCGGGGGCATTCGACGATAATTTCTCCTGCTACGGCATTGCAACTCAGCTTGATGCCATCAGCATCCTTATCCAGTTCAACCGCTTTCAGTAACTGCGCCAAAAACCACATGCGTTTCAACTTGCCAGGTTTATCACTGCCATCAGGTTTCTTAAAACTGTCAGAAACTTTCAGACGCAAGATGCGTCCTTTTCCCCCCTCTGCGTGTTCAAGTAGCTCGATAACGCACACATGACTTCCTAACACCAGATTAACAATCAAGGCATCATCCATACTGACGACAGTCCCTGATTTTCCTATATCATTGAGGAGCTGTTTGCAGGACGGATTTAATAGCGGTGTCTTTACAGCCGAGCCACCCGGAGTCGTGCAATCAACATAGGTGATGCACCGTTCATTAGAAAGCCTGCCCTGACCAGAATCCACAGTGACCGGTCCCAACGCCTCAACAAAGCGTTTATGGAGGGCAAAAATTAACTCATGGACACTCCGGACCTGCTCAGCCTCCGAAGGATTGAGTGCTTCAAGGCTGGATTGTAGCTGATGACAGGCTGACACCCACTGACGAAACCTTCCCACGGGTGGCCGAGATGTTTCAACGGCATGCAGTGGATGAATGATGGTGTTTACCGTTGAGGTGATGGTCTGTTTCAGCGTTTCGAACCGGGTGATCAGCAGCAGTGATTCTGCCTGCAATGACTTGACCCGGTCTGAACTGCTGTCACCCGCCAGCAGCAAGAATGCGCGGTAACCGTCCAACAGTGCTTCAGCTCCATGAATCAGCCGGTTTACACTGTCCCTGGTCTCTGCCACTAAATGTGCTCGTTGTGGCGACATACTCAGTTTGATCGGGTGTGCCAAACAATCCAGTCCACCGCCAGGGGCAAACAGTGACAGCAGGCGGGCATTTTGATCCGAGAGCCAGTGAAAACCGCTGGCGACCTGACAGAATGTGCCTTGTGGGAGGGACAAATCTTCCCATGACGGGATGTCTCTTGCTAACGGCACATCAGAAAAAGCAGAGGACAGACTCCCGTAACTGACCAGTTTTCTGCTGAGGTCACCGGTAACAACAAATGCACCGGGCTTACCGTTAAAGCGGGCGCAGGCCAGCGTGGCCTGTTGGCCAACCTGAGCGACCACTGCCGGGTACTGGCCACCAGCCACCATTAAGGGTATTTTTTTCTGTCTCAGGAAGATCCCCACATGGTCATTCCGTCCTCCCGCGGCAACGGCAAAACCCCCTACCCGTTTCAGAAATTCAGGCTCAAGCATCCACTCTTCAGCGTGTTGGGCAACGACAATGGCTCCCTCTGGCATAGTGTCTGTGGCTTGTTTATTGGCCAACCAGAGTGATCCGGTGCAATAGCCTTCACTGACGCCCTCACCACTGGCCAGGGTCTCTTTGGGTATGGGCATGGCAAACTCCATACCCCCGGGAAGCCGGGTAATAGGGCGCACCTGCAACAGGAACAGGCGACCCTGATGATCGATGGCAAACTCCACATCCACGGGGCAGAGCAGCAGGTCTTCCAGCTTGGTCACCGCTTGCATGAGTTGTTCAATCTGGTCATCACTGAGTCGATACCCATCACCGTCTGATTGTGCATCAGTATCAATCGCTGTTTCCGAATAGCCGTTATTATCTGTGTTTTTGTCCAGGATGAAGTGACTTGAGATGGTCCCGCGAATGTATTGGGCGTTGTAAGCACCTTCTTTGCAATCCTTGCGCACAATGTCGATGCGGTGGGGCGTGTTACCGGACTGCCCTCCTACTATGCCTCTGGGCTGACCGGATGTGTACTCAACCCTGACGGTATTATCACCCTGAAGTGATTGAAAGCTCATGGCTACACCACCATATTTGCAGTTAATGCACTTTTGGATAATCAGTGCCATGGGTTGTGGTATACCCCCGGAACATAATTCAGGCCGGTAACCTGAGGCCATGACTTTAAGGCAGGTGCGCAAAACATCATCTTCTCCCTGAACTTCAGAGAGGTATTTGCCCGCCTGGGCATCGCTGTAGTTATCTTCGTTGATGCCAGAACTGCGGACAATAACCGGCTGTGATCTGGATATTCGGTCACGCAGAGCCCTGATGTGTTTGGCCGCTTCAGAATCTTTAACCTGTTGGTAAAAGTCATTACTGGCGACAAATATTGCCAGACCTGCCAGCCAGTCATTCCTTTTGGTTTGCTCTGAAGGTGGCAAGGCATTGAGATATTTCCTGATGTTCATCAGACTGGTCTCTACCCAAGGTTCACTGGTAATGCCAGAGAGATAGGGAGCTAAAAGACGGGTATCCAGAGGGTGTTGCTCAAGAGCATTCATTACCTCAGCGGTAACACATTGGAACGGTGGGACAGACAATCCTATTTCCTGCATGCGTCGCAAAAACATTCCCTTTCCCCCAAGTTGTTCCCGGTTTGGCGGGGAATGGTTCGCCTGATGGAATGGTGATGACACATGTGAACTGCACAGACGCTTGGCTAATGGATTGTTGACGGCAGGATTGCCACGGGGATCATAATCGTTAATATACCTTCTGGCTGGCCTGCTGCCCCCGTCGGATAAATTGAGGGACCTGGTATCAATATTTGGATTCGTTGCCGGGTTTTGATAACCCAAATAATGAGCTTTAACATGAAACATTTAGAATCCCTCTAACATAAATATCCATGAAATTATGACCAGTGTTTTAGTTTTTGAATGATGATATAGCCAGGAATCTGTAAATGACCCTAAATTGGACAAAGATATTGTTATAAAGTTCACAGTAAAAAATTAAGTCCATGCTCTCTAAAAGGGCATAAAAAAACAGACACTTACCAAACCCGTCGTAAAGCATCGCGAAATCGGGCGGAGATATAAGACAGGAAGGCCGGGCAGCGCAGGCATGGAGCGTTCCGCAATGTGGAATTTTATGCGATAACCAAGCCCGGGCGGACCCACCTGTTCACTGAGCAATGAACGGTGGAACAGAAACGTTCCTGGAGCGATCTAAGAGCCTTCGCCCAGGCGGGGAGTGTCAGGTGACAGTGTCTATCAGTTAGAGGTCATGGAGTGGATTCTCAGGCCAGGGTGAACTGAACAGATCATTCAACAATTGTTCATCGACCTGATCAACGGTGTTAAATTTCCATTGGGGATTTTTATCCTTGTCAACCAGCCGGGAGCGGACACCTTCGCAGAAATCGCCCTTAAGTACCGTATTGACGGACAGAGCCAACTCACTCTGAAGCGCCTCTTTAAGGGACATGTGCCGTGCTCGCTGTAACTGTCGATAGCCAATGGCTGCCGACAGTGGCGAACCATGAAGTGCGGTTTTTCTGGCGGCCAGCAGCCAGTCATCATCGGTCTCAAGGCTATCAATGGCGGTCATCACATTGGCCAGTGATGGTTGATCCATCAGTCCGGCAATTAAATCCCTGTGCTCACGCACCTTTGAATAGGGTAGCCACCCGGCACTTTTTTCCCGGTATTTCTGCAGGACAGAATAAACGACAGCGTGGGCTTCTGAAGCGTTCCAGTCTGCTTGCTGCAAAGACTCCAGAACATTGTCACAAAATGCATGATCAATAAAACGGTTAGCCAGGCCAACATAGATCGCATCAGCCGCATTAAGCCGACAGCCGGTCAACGCCATAAACAGGCCAAGCCTTGCGGGCAGATGGCTCAGGATCCAGCTGCCGGCAACGTCCGGATAGAGGCCAATACTGATTTCCGGCATGGCCAGCATGGAGGTATCCGTCACTATTCTGAAATCAGCCCCAGCCATCAGGCCAATACCGCCGCCCATCACAATGCCATTACCCCAGCAGATAACCGGCTTGGGATAGGTGTGAATCATGTAATCAACACGGTATTCTGTGGCAAAAAAATGACCGGGCACCTCAGGCTTGCCATCAATAACCGCCTGCCTCAGCGCCCGCACATCACCACCAGCACAAAAGGCCTTTTCACCGCTGCCCTGCATAAACACGGCCACAACATCATCATTGTCACGCCAGTCAGAAAATTGCTGAAGCAACAGGTCAATCATGGATTGATTCAATGCGTTCAATGCTTTTTCAGCATTCAGCGTGATCAGGCCAATCTTTTTATTATCCCGGGCATTCAGTTCGGAAAACAGAACATCAGCGGCCATATTCGTACCTCTCCATATCCGTTGGCAAAAGCATAGGTAACTGAGTCTTGATTATCAATGAAAATACCAAAACAGGGTATTGAAGATCGGGGCAGCGATAACTGCCCCGGATATAAAAGCTATTTACTGACCGGCAGATCCTTCAGACAGTCAATGGTGTTGCATTCGATTCTGTCAGTCTCTTTTTGGTACGCCTTCTTGTGGGGCTCACCAAACGAGCGAATAACAAGCTTACCCCTGTTTTGCACCAGTCTGGCCAGGGCAGACTGCATATCCGAGGGCTTGAGTTTGCGAATTTCATCCGCAATTTTCACTCGATTGTCAAAATCCAGCTCGCCACTGGCAATTCCCTGCCAGAAACGACCATTACGTTCATCCATATTGTCGTCTTTCTTCAGCAGGTCACCGATCAACCCCTGGCGATACTGTTCCAGCTCCTGGTCTGTCAGTCCTGCCAGCACCGCTTTCTGATCGTTCAAAAACTGATCTACACGACCTTCCAGGCCAATAGGGTCCAGCTTGGGCGATTGCACCACAAAAATAACACCGGGGTGTTTCTCAAAGGGACGAGGCCCGGCAAACACCACGTACCCCAGCTGCTGTTCCGTCCGCAGGCTGTTAAAAAACGGATTTGCCAGCAGACGACCAAGCAATGCGTATTGAGCGCGCTCCCGGTTATCCGTTTTGGGAATCTGGTAATAACTGATCAACATCGAGTCATCATGCTCAATAGCCATATTCAGAACACGGTTGGTGTCGCCCAGAAGGTGGAAGGGCAGATCAAAACGGTCCCGACGGTTATGGTCATTCAGTAATGCCGACTCAACCATTGACGACAGTGTTAGTGCTTCCTGCTGACTGTGGTTACCATAAACCAGCATTTCTATATGAATCTGCCGGTAGAAGTCATGGGCATAATTAATCAATTGCTCATAAGTGACCTTTTCAGCAGCATTCAACAGAACATCATCCTCAGGATAAGATGGATAGGTTGCCTGGCTAAGCGCATCCATGCCCAGTCGGTAAGGGGCATGGAACTTCTTGTTTTTCAGACCTCTGACCAGCACTGCCTGTTCCTGTTCAAACGCGCTCTTCTCAGGCTTAAAGGTTGTGACTGCCTTGAGAATGTCTTCCAGCAGTACGGCCTGTTTGTCCTGATATCCGGCAAGGCTGATTAACAGCCCTCGTCGTCCGGCCGTGATGCTGTAATTGAGACCCGCCTCCCTGGCCGGATAGCCATATTCATTGAGGCTTCTTGACAGCAGCGACTTGTATATCTGGATCAATACATTATCGTCAGGTGTCGCTGAAGCAGCCGGTGTAGAGATCATCACCCGTACATTGCCACGGGGCATATTGAAACTGGTATCGGTCAGGCTCCATACCCGTAATCCCGGCTGTTCAAGAATAACCGATGGTTCAGTGACCTGGCCGCTGTCATGCAGTTCAAAGGTACTGGCGATAAACGGGTTCGGTTCAGGAATAGTCAATGACTGTCGGGCAATGGGCGTCTTCAGCCGTGTGACCAGCTCATCGGCAAGGGGCTGAATGCTGTATTGCGTCTCAAAATACGGCTCAACCTGATCCGTGGACAGGTTCTGGGCAATGACCACCTGACGTAGATTTTCCGGGGTCATTCTGGCCAGATAACCCGAGATCAGCTCAGGGTCGTAGGAGTCATAAAGATAATTTGCTTCCAGCAGATGCTCCGGTGGCAGATAGTGCATTCTGGCCGCCAGCCCTGAGGCAGTCTGCTGCGGGTTACGGTCTTCCTGATAACGAAAGGCCAGCTCTGCAATTTGTTTGCTCTCCTCATAGAGCCATGGCTCAAGACCTTCCCTGCGAATCAGATCAAGATAGTCAAATACCATGGCCGTAATCTCATCCACCCGGGCCAGCCCTTCAGGCGTCAACTCCATGCGAACGGTAAACTCACTGTACTCATTGGGCAGGTCACTGCTGTAGGCTGCCAGTGAAACAATCAGGCCACGTTCTTTCAACAAACTGTGCAAACTGCCTTTGCCTTCGTAACCAATGATTCGGGCAAGATAGCCCAGAGGCTTGATATGGTAAAAAGGCTGTGTACTGGGCATGGGAAAACCCAGTGACAGAACCCGGGTATCTTTTAATGGCACAATATTGATACGGGCCTGCAATTCATTCCGGGTATACGGCTGTTTACCAATAATCAAATCGGGTTTTGCGCCCGGGGGAACCATCGAAAAAGAGGTATTCACCCACTGCTCAAGCCTGTCCAGTGGCTCTTTGCCATAAACAACCACACCCATATTGGCAGCAACATAGTACCTGTCATGAAAATCCTTTAACGACTGCCAGAGCTGCCCGTCACGATCATGCAGCGTCTCAAGGCTGCCGATATTAAACCGGCTCTTCGGGTGCTCCGGGTTTGACGTGGCATTGAGCGCCATAAAGAGACGCCAGCCATCCTCTCTGGCGTGCAGGCGATACTCTGCATCGACCGCATTTTTTTCCCGCTCTACATAGTTCGGATCCAGCCTGGGCGCGATAAAAAACTGGGCAAGGCGATCCAGCGCTGGCTGCAGCTGGTCGCTGTTAATATCAAAGTAGTAATTGGTTCGTACATCCGTCGTATAGGCATTACTGCTGCCACCATTGGCACGGATAAATTCAGAGTAACTGTCTACGTCCGGGTACTTTTCCGTCCCCATAAACAGCATGTGTTCGAGGAAGTGGGCAAGCCCAAGACGGTCGTCGGGGTCCTGGTAACTACCAACATTCACATCCACCGCAGCTGCCGACTTGTCGGTATCCGGGTCTGAGATCAGCAGCACCTTGAGACCATTATCCAAAGTGATATAGCGATAATGCCGGTCATCAGCAGGGCTTTTTATTACGTCTCCCGGGGTCACAAGGGCTTCTCTCTCCGTCGTCATTGAACAACCTGCTATTGAAACCATGGTTAGTACTCCTGCAACCATTGACACCAGTTTTTTTAACATATCAGCTTTCACTGTCCGGAACATCATACAATCTTTTGATCTATCCTGTTTTATTCGGCTTGCTGGCAAATCACCAGCCACCTGCGTTTTCCAGGAGCCTGTCGGACTTAAGCGTCCGTAGCGAGGATTGCGAGAAATTGAGGATAAAAATTTCTGCTTCTGAGGAGAATAGCGGGGCTATTTGACGAAGAAGCAGGAATTTTTAGACCAATTTATCGCAACCGCAGTAGGACAGTCTTAAGTCCGACAGGCTCCTAGCATCACTGAATCAATGCACTAAATGTCAGCATGGCGCATCTTCGTGTGGACTACAACAGCAATGCACTGGTTTTCCATCGGTTTTTCATGAATAATCTGCATCCCTTCCTGATACTTCATTTTTTTGCTTTCATGAAATTCCCCGGCCGACGAAAGATCAAGCATTACTTCCCGGTCAATACCCACAATCGCTTTGATATGGAAAGCTCAGTGTTTGGCCAGGCCAACACCTATATCTGTGGTATTGATCAGAACCTGGTGGATATTACTGCCCGAGTCGATGACTCAGTACTACGGGATTATGGCCTCGATAAAGGTGCCTCTCAATGGATAGATAACGACCAGGCCAATCGTCTGTACTGTTTTCTGAACGAGCAGCAGCTTATTGAAGACCAGTTTGCCGGCGGCACCATCGGTAACACGCTTCATAATTATTCCGTGCTGGCAGATGATCGCTCCGTTCAATTTGGCGTTATGAGTAAGAACATCCAGGTGGGTGACTACGCGTATCGCTACCTCTGTAATACCAGCAGTAAAGTCGATCTTACCTGGCTTCAGCCGGTTGATGGCCCTATTGGCCGTTGCTTTGCGCTGATTACGGAAGATGGTGAGCGTACCTTCGGTATCAGTCCCGGTTTTATGAACCAGCTCAGCCCCGAGTTTATCGATGAAACAATCATCGCCGAATCTTCAGGCCTGGCGCTAAGCGCTTATACGCTGGCAAATCCTGATCTGCCAATTTATCACGCCATGGTAAAAGCAGCACAGCTGGCAAAAAAACATCAAGTTCCGGTCATTTTGACACTGGGCACCCGTGGACTGGTCAATGCCATCAAGCAACCACTGATCGAGTTTCTTAACGAATATGTCACCATTGCCGCCATGAACGAAGAAGAAGCCGAGGAATTGACTGGAGAGCCGGACCCGCTGTCATCTTCTGCGCATATGCTGCAATGGGTTGATATGGTGTTACTGACGGCTGGTGCCGAAGGTCTTTATTTAAGTGGTTATACTGAAAAAGCGCTGGCCAGGGAAACTGACAACCCTATCCGTTCCGGAGCGATCAGTGATTTTAACAGGTATGAGTTCAGCCGCCCTCTGCTGCGCGCTCACTGTGAAGAACCACTGAAAGTATACTCACACATCAGCCCCTATCTTGGCGGCCCCAAAAACATAAAAAACACCAACGGTGCAGGCGACGGTGCATTGGCAGCACTTATTCACGATATGGCTGCCAACTACTATCACCGCCAGGTATTACCAACCTCAAGCAAACACAATAAGCCCTGGGTTACCTACTCATCCTTTGCCCAGGTTTGCAAGTACGCCAACCGGGTCAGTTTTGAAGTGCTGGCACAAAGCTCTCCCCGCCTGTCCAGGGCATTGCCGGAACGGGAGATGAGCCTGGAAGACAGTTACTGGGACCAATAAACGTCGATATCATCCCTTTTTAACGATGCCAGGATCAACGGCATCGTTATTCTACCCGGCTGTCAACTGTCAGCTGCTATAGTTGTTCGATCACCTTATGCCAGAGAAACCGCAATGAAGGATTGTGTCGTCTTTTATGGTGCCAGTGTAACCAGTCGGTCAAAAACTCAGGCCCGGGAAATTATTGACCGTGCGATACATATCTGTGAGTTGCTCAAAAACTATGGTTATCATTGCCATGCCGATGTTGTTCTGGATGACAAGCTGCACAGTCGATCAGCAGCGTCCATAACCAATATCCCTGAAAAGTTTCTCAAGCTCAGTACCGAAGAACAGGTCAATAAGCTATACCCTTTTCGTGCGTCTGATCCCAATGAGCTGCATAAAGAGCTGGCCTGCTACTACTGGGGACTGGACAGTTTGAGAAACGCCCGATTCTGCCTCTGGGATTTGACTTACCCCTCCACAGGTGCGGGCTTCGAACTGGCAACCGCTCTGACACTGGGTAAAAAGTGCTTTTGTTTTTCAGAAAACACCCGAATATCATCCACCGTGTGTGGCTATCCGCTGAACTCCCTGACGATTGGCAAATATAGTGACGGGTTTGAGCAACGGTTACTTGAATTCATAAAAGCCAGTGACCGGCATTTCAATATAAACCCCGGGGAGTAGCAGAGAATCCAGGAACACTGTAAAGAATGCTGTGACGCGGTTAAAATAAAAAATCATTTAACAGTACAGTGCCGCCATGGATATCAGCCATTTAAGAGAAGAGTACACTCAGGCCGGGCTCAGTCGGGACAACCTGAAAACCAGCCCCTTTGACCAGTTTGAGCTCTGGTTCAAGCAGGCTCAGCACGCTCAGCTGGCCGAACCCAATGCCATGAGCCTTGCCACCGTTTCCGCATCAGGCATGCCATCCCTGAGAACGGTACTCCTCAAGTATTTCGACCAGTCCGGCTTTGTCTTTTTCACCAACTACAGCAGTAATAAAGCCAGGGATATTACCAGCAATCCCCACGTTGCCATTATGTTTCCCTGGGTAGCCCTTGAACGACAGGTGGTCATCCAGGGCAAGGCAGAAAAAATTTCCACGGCTGAATCACTGCGTTACTTTACCAGCCGCCCTCATGGCAGTCAGCTCGGTGCCTGGGTATCACAGCAAAGCTCGGTCATTACCGGACGTAAGGTTCTGGAATTGAAACTGGAAGAGATGAAACGCAAATTCAGGGAAGGAAAAGTGCCTCTGCCCGATTTCTGGGGTGGCTATCGCGTCGTGCCTGAGAATATGGAATTCTGGCAAGGTCGCCCAAACCGCCTGCACGATCGCTTTCAATACACCCGGTTGTCCGCAGAGAAGGGCTGTGACTGGCAAGTCGACCGCCTTTCTCCCTAAACCTCCGTCAGTATTTTATGGGCACGTTATGAGTAAAGAAACCGCTGCACGAATCGCCGTAAGGGATGCGCTTATTCAACTGGTTGAACTGAATCGCTTATTCCGGGAAGCCATTGAATCAGACCATGGCTTACCCATCTGGACCATGGAGACGGAGTCCGAATCCACAAACCAGCGTGCTCTGGCAGCGGGTATTGCCACCCGACTGACCTATATCGAAGAGCAGAACAAGCAGGAGACCGCCCGCTTAACCGGACTGGTCGGCGTTTCTGAGCAGACCTTACAACTGGGCGAAGAACTGAACCTCTGTCGTGATCAGTTTAAAACGGCGATTGCCGACTTTCGCAAGCTGTTTGGCGACAGCATCGAGGCCATTGAACAGGCATCCGATGATTTGCGGGATGGTTTACTGGGAGGGCTGCAGGTCAAACACCTGCACTTTGTGCAATGTTACCGGCAACTCAAGCTCTTTCCAGAGGCCCCGAGGCGGGTTGGTTTCAGTTGGGCTGCAAGTCACAGTGGCACGGTCAGGCTGACCGCCGAAGAAGCGATTGTCCATTTCAGAAAGAAATACATAGCCTCCGTCGCCGTTAATGAAGACATTGGCCTACTGGAAAAAATGCCCGCCAAAGAAGTGGTGGTGATCAAGCGTATACTGGCTCCCCACCTGAGGGCTAATATTACCTGGTCAAAGGATATTCAGGCGCTCAGGCAGGCGGATCCGGCACTGAAAAAACAGTATCCGGCACAGATTAACTCGCCCCTCCCCCTGTTCATTCAGCTGAAGCCGGGAGAGCCGTTACCAGAGTTTAACCGGATTCGCCCCTATGACCCGTCTGCCAGACAGGAAAGACTGCAACGCAGTGATGCCCGTCTGGTTAAAATTAACGACAATCCTCATTCAAGAATTTACCGTTATGCTTAGGAGCCTGTCGGACTTAAGACTGTCCTACTGCGGTTGCGATAAATTGGTCTAAAAATTCCTGCTTCTTCGTCAAATAGCCCCGCTATTCTCCTCAGAAGCAGAAATTTTTATCCTCAATTTCTCGCAATCCTCGCTACGGGGTCGCCTAGACGGACGCTTAAGTCCGACAGGCTCCTAGCCATCTTGTTCCCTGAGATAAGCTTCCAGGTCCGTATAACCGCCAACGTACTCCTGACCATGAAAAATCTGGGGTACCGTTTCCACTTCCTTGCCGACGGTCTTGGACAGGTCAGCCTTACTGATCCCCTCTTCGTAGATATCAACGTATTTGAAAGGCAAACCTTTCATCTCCAGCAGCTGTTTGGCTCGTACACAGAATCCACAGCCAGGACGCCCAAACACAGTAAACCGATCCATTATTTATGCTCCATCAGGTTCATAGGAAAGCACCAGCTGGTGCAGATAAGTATTGAAGCAGGCACTATAAATGCTATTCGGCTGATAAATGCAGCCTGCTGTGCACAGAAATCACCTCTCTCAAACGTTGCCGAGCCTGCTTTTCTCCGGAAAAATTGCAGGCTGCAACCACCTGATGCCAAGGTTGATTCTGGATCACTCGAGTGACCAGCAGCCTTGCATCCGCAGCATCTATATCACCCGCCCCAAGTATTCGAAAGGTCACTCTTTTGATGACATCAATGCAATTCTCATATTGTCTCTGCCCCTCTGTAAAGGAAACCAGCTCACGCTGATTATCGCCGGACAAAGCATATTCATCACTGCCCCTGATTATCGGTGCCATCATGGCAAAGATGGTGGCAACCACCTCAAAATCAAGCCCTTTAAGTTCATCCATCAATAACCACCGCAGCTGAGCAAGGCATTTCTTATGGGCCTGATCAACCAGGCGTTGCGCTGTGCGCGATAATGGCTTGAGCATCATGGCAGAATGGGTACCACTGGCGGCGTCTCTGGACAAACCAACCCGCACGGGCACATAGCAAGAGTCGCCCCAGAACTTCAGAAGGTCATCGGTGGCACCAAACAGGGTGCCCAGGTAATCAATATGCTTGTTTGCAGCATCCTGTTGGAGTTTATCCAGCAGCATTTTGCCCAGCCCTGTTCTCTGGCAATCAGGATGAACCGCTATTCTGATGACCCGGAGTCCTTTCAGGAAGATAGCTTCCGGTAAGCCCAGGTGATTACTCAGCGATTGCGGCAGCAAATGCCCGCGAACCCTGCGCCTGCCCAGCCAGATATCATCGGCCAGTGCCGGGTCAATCCCCCCTTCTCTGGCTGCCAGAAGCACGGCGATCAACCGTTGCCGTCGATCAAAAAGACCGTAGACCTCCATGTTCCCACCATCCAGCAGATGGCGAAGGTCAAATGGCCGGGTCTGATAATGAGCGAGAACCAGCAAACCAAACAGCTGAGTTAACAAGTCTTCATTGAGCAGTAATTCTTCAGATGATATTTGCCTGAAAGTGCACTGCTGCGAATGGATACTGTCCGGCTTATCAATGGCAGCGGGCACTGCATTGAGCAGCAGCGCCCTGAAGACAAACTCTTCCAGGGGATCATCCAGCTGCCAGCGAATCGGCTCGGCCATTCTCAGCTCGTGCCACTGTGGTGTTTTGCTATCCAGAACTTTCCTGAAGCGTATGGCAAAACCCCGTCCGGTTCCTTCGTAACCGTGAATGGTTGTAGCATAGACAATCCGACTGTAGTGAGTCAGCATTTTTTCCAGCAAGGGCGTGGGAATGGCAGCGGCCTCATCAACCAGCAATAACTGGGTTGCGGGCAGTGTCTGAACCAGATCGTCCGGAGGGATAAACTGAAGTCTGCCTGAAAGACCGGCATGAGCCTCACCCAGCACTTTCCCGGCATGGTGAAAGAATACCTCTGCGGTACCTCTTGAGGGTGCGGTTATGATTATCTGCTCAACACCTTCCAGCAACAACTGTGCTGCTGCGATGCCCAGAGCTGCACTTTTACCTCTGCCCCGATCGGCCGTCAGAACCAGCGGGCGACGGCGGTGCCCACGAAACACCTTGTGTATTCCCCGAACCGCCCGCATTTGTGAGCGGGTTTTACAGGGGGCGGTGACCGTCTCGTCCTTGTCACCCGGTGTTTTTTTATCAGGATTTTCAGCCTCCTGAATCCGTAATCCCCCTCCCTGAGTCAAGAGAGATAACTGATTGGAGGCTTTAATCATTTGCGACAAGCGCTGCAAATATCGTCCGGAGATATCCTCAAATTGTTGAGGGTAAACCTGCATCCGGCGATGTTCAGGGTCGTGGAAAAATTGCCATCGGTCCAATGGCGGTATTAACAGTACCAGAATGCCACCGGCACTTAAGGTTCCACTAATGGCACCAAACGCATCGACATCAAAGCCTGCATGGGCATTAAAGATAATGTTCTGATGCTCCCTGCCTAACCGGGACAGACACTGTTTTGCCGCAATAACTTCTGAATTTGAGGCTGCAAGCTCTGGGAAACCTGCTCCAATCAGAAGAACAGACTCCGCCAGGGCTGGAACCATCTCCACCACTTGATCCTTACACCAGTCCGCATCGCCTGCACATACAAGCAAACGCCGGTGCCCGAACAACCTGGCGGCTGATTTTAGTGATAGAACAAGTTCACCAGCGGTAGAAATGGTCTGTTTACTCATGGATATCAGGAAGCCTCAGACCCGGTTTTCACCGACATGCCATCCTCTTTCACAACATACGCTTTGTTGATAATAACGGAGTCAACGGGTACATCACCGTGTGGGCCACGATAACCCGTCTTCACTCTGGCAATACTGTCTACCACATCCATGCCTTTGATGACATGGCCAAAAACGGCATAACCCGGCTTATAAGGCTTACCATTGAGAAATTCATTGTCTTTGAGATTAATGAAAAACTGGGAGGTCGCACTATCAGCGATCTGGGTTCTGGCCATGGCAATAGAGCCACGACTGTTTTCCAGACGCTGATTCAGCAGAGACTCATTTTTGATCGGAGCGCGGGTGGCCCGCTGACTCATATCTGCGGCAAAGCCTCCCCCCTGAATCATGAAGTTATTAATCACCCGGTGGAATACCAGGCCGTTGTAGAAGCCACTTTCAACATACTCGATAAAGTTGTTGACGGTGACAGGAGCCTCTTCGGGTGCCAACATCAAAACAATATCTCCTTTGCTGGTTTCCAGAACCACCTGAAACGCTTCGACCTTCTTCTCTGCGGCTTCAGCTGACTCTGTCGCTGCACCATACGCCAGGGTAGTCAGAAAAAGCATGGTGCTTCCCAACAGCCAGTTTCGCATCAAACGCATCTATTCTCTCCAAAGCAGAAAAAGTTAAAACCACTTTATGCAATACAAACGGATAGACAGTAAAGACTCTGAAGGAAGAAAAAAAGCCTATTCAGCATCATAGTATTTTCGACAGAGAAAAAAGCAAAAGAAATGCGCGAGGGCTTGCAAATAGTGTTTTTTAGGGTAATATACCCTGCGCCTGAAGGGGCATTTCACCCTTCTTGTGTCGGAGCGTAGCGCAGCCTGGTAGCGCACCACAATGGGGTTGTGGGGGTCGGAGGTTCAAATCCTCTCGCTCCGACCAGACATTTTTTACCTCAATTTTCTAACCCTCTTTGAAAACCTATTCCATCAGTTTTCACGATTAGCCAACAAGCAAACTTAAATCAGAAAATCCGGTTTCTACCCTTTCTATACCATCAAAGTTCTTCATCAAATAAATCTTCAGGATCAACCTGAAGGATGAAACGAACACCCCAATCGATCATGCTGCACTTTGAATAAAAGGATTTAATAGACTTGGATTGGTCGTGCTTAATCAATCGAAGAGAGAAGCGGTAGAGTTTGAGTAATGCCACTCGCCTAACAACGAGTGGCATTTGTGCCAGGAAGGTTTTTTATTACAAGCAATAGCAAATCACTTATCGGAAAGTGCTGCCTTCGGTGTTTCAGAATTTTCGTAAATCAACAGCGGCTCAGAGTCACCATTGATAACCGAAGCATCAATCACCACCTTGGAAATGCTCTTGTCGGAAGGAATTTCATACATTGAGTCAAGCAGAACCGCCTCCAGTATCGAGCGCAAGCCACGAGCTCCGGTTTTGCGCTCCATGGCTTTTTTGGCAACCGCACGCAGAGCTTCCTGTCGGAAATCGACTTCCACCTCTTCCATATCGAAGAGCTTGCTGTACTGCTTGGTCAGTGCATTCTTGGGCTCAACAAGGATACGCACCAGCGCCTCTTCATCCAGCTCTTCAAGCGTTGCAATAACAGGCAGACGGCCAACAAACTCTGGGATAAGGCCGAATTTCACCAGATCTTCCGGCTCAACTTCCTTAAAGGTTTCACCCAGATCCTTTTTATCATCCTTGCTACTGACTTGCGCCGAGAAGCCAATACCAGACTTGTCAGTACGACCACGAATTACTTTATCCAAACCGGCGAAAGCACCGCCACAGATAAAGAGAATATTGGAAGTATCAACCTGCAGAAACTCCTGCTGCGGATGCTTGCGCCCACCCTGAGGCGGTACCGATGCAACCGTACCCTCAATCAACTTGAGCAGCGCCTGCTGAACACCCTCACCAGAAACGTCACGGGTAATGGACGGGTTATCAGACTTACGGGAAATCTTGTCAATTTCATCAATGTAGACAATACCCATCTGAGCTTTTTCTACATCATAATCGCACTTCTGCAGCAGTTTCTGAATGATATTTTCAACGTCTTCGCCAACATAACCTGCTTCCGTCAGGGTCGTGGCGTCAGCAATGGTGAATGGTACGTTGAGCATACGCGCCAGCGTTTCAGCAAGCAGCGTCTTGCCACTTCCGGTGGGACCAATCAGCAGGATATTACTTTTACCCAGCTCGACTTCATCTTTCTTTTTGTCGCCCTTGGCATCGCCAAAACGCAGACGCTTATAGTGGTTGTACACCGCTACGGATAAGACTTTCTTGGCCCGGGGCTGGCCAATTACGTACTCGTCGAGAGTTTCCTTGATCTCGCGAGGGATTGGCAGCTTATCTGAAGACTCTTCGCCACTGCTGTCCTGAATTTCTTCACGGATGATGTCGTTGCATAGATCAACACATTCATCACATATGAATACGGAAGGGCCGGCAATCAGCTTGCGCACTTCATGCTGACTCTTTCCGCAGAAAGAGCAGTACAACAACTTGCTGTCTTCACCCTTGCCGCTTGTTTCGTCGGTCATTCGATTACCCTGTTATACGGACAATGCCTGCCCTGCACTCTCCAGTGAAAATAGACAATGAAAAAAGACCTGTCAGTCAAACTGATCAAAGCCCATTTCATGATTCACAATTACATGCCTGATAAGATGCAGTCATCGGGGCATGTTTTCAAGTGCTTGATCCGCTTGATACCAGAATTCATGCCCTGACCATCCGGGACCATGCATGTTTCTGGAAAGCTATTCTGATAGAGCCCTCCATACCAAGAGAACCCATCCAATGAGTTAGTGTTCAACGACTTTGGATAAAAATCAACCTGCATGCGCTATAAATAATGAAAATAGCACACTTTAGAGAGGCTATTTTCATTGATTGCGGAGCATATCGCCGGAGTTCACAAAAGAGCCATCAGCTCAATCGCCCAGCTTATTTTTTGTCTTTATTGCCGTCTTCACCACGACGATTCATGACCTGGTCGATCAGGCCATACTCAACTGCCTCATCGCCATTCATAAAGTTATCACGGTCAGTATCACGCTCAAT
Source organism: Endozoicomonas sp. ALE010 (assembly GCF_049310165.1). NCBI lineage: Bacteria > Pseudomonadati > Pseudomonadota > Gammaproteobacteria > Oceanospirillales > Endozoicomonadaceae > Endozoicomonas > Endozoicomonas sp. ALE010. Next base: position 260,170 of record NZ_JBLYNV010000001.1, read on the forward strand.
GACTTCAAGAGGCTGGCCGGTATGGTGAGCCAGAACATGGTTCAGCTTACTGCGGATGCTCAGAATCTCACGGGCATGAATTTCGATATCTGACGCCTGGCCCTGGAATCCTCCCAGCGGCTGGTGAATCATTACCCTGGAGTGTGGCAGACAATAACGTTTACCTGCAGCACCACCAGCCAGCAACAAAGCGCCCATGCTCGCAGCCTGACCAATACACATGGTGGAAACATCCGGCTTGATAAACTGCATGGTGTCATAAATAGACATCCCGGCAGTTACCGATCCGCCCGGTGAATTGATGTACAGGTGAATATCCTTGTCCGGATTTTCCGATTCAAGGAACAGCAGCTGAGCAACCACCAGATTTGCCATGTGATCTTCAACCTGGCCCACCAGGAAGATCACTCGCTCTTTAAGGAGGCGGGAATAGATATCGTAAGAGCGCTCACCTCTGGCTGATTGTTCAACAACAATAGGTACCAGTCCTGAGTTGGTGATCGCAACGGCGTGCGGGTCTATCAGATTGGACATATCCTGTCTTAACTCCTTGCCAAGTCGAAGAAAAGCGACTGACCTGTCAGTCATATAAACTGAAAGATTAGTCGCTTGCATACCAGATTAAAACGACCAGAGCCGGTAAAACCTTAGCTGCTTGTCAGGGGAACTGGCCAATCAGCCAGCAACTCCCCTCGCTCTTCATAAAATGCTCTTCTACAAGCGGTATCAGGCGGACTCTTCCTGCTCTGCCTCTTCAGTTTCAGCTGCACGCTCAGCAGGCTTGATCGCGTCCTGATAGCTGCATGCCAGCTCTGAAACCTGGGCCGCTTCCAGAATAGTATCTACTACCTGCTCTTCCAGAACAACATACTTGATCTGAGACAGCTGCTCATCGTTGCTGTAGTACCAGTCGATAACCTGCTGAGGCTCCTGGTAAGCGGAAGCCATCTCTTCAATCATGGCACGCACACGCTCATCATCAACCTTGACTTCACGCTGCTTAACCACTTCACCAATCAACAGACCCAGGGCAACACGCTTTTTGGCATCAGCTTCAAACAGCTCTGCTGGCAGCTGCTTTGGATCAAAACCACCTTTCATGCCGCCGAACTGCTGTACCGCCTGTTCGCGCATACGGTCGATTTCCTGAGAAGTCAGGGCAGAAGGCACTTCCACCTCATGAATCTTCAACAGGCCATCCATTACCTGATTCTTGACTTTGTTTTTAACTGCCTGACGCAGTTCACGCTCCATATTTCTGGACACTTCCGTACGGAAACCTTCCAGACCACCTTCGCTTACGCCAAAGCGAGCAAAAAACTCGTCATTCAGTTCAGGCAGTGCGGGTGCAGCCACCTTGTGGACCTTGCAGGCAAACTCAACAGACTGACCTGCCAGATCTTTCGCCTGATAATCTTCAGGGAAAGTCAGGGACAGCACTTTCTCTTCACCGGCAGACACTCCCACCAGGCCATCTTCAAAGCCCGGAATCATGCGGCCAGAGCCCAGCTCCAGAGTTGAGTTCTCTGCGCTGCCACCTTCGAAAGCTTCTCCGTCTTTGGTGCCAACATAGTCAAAGGTAATGCGGTCGCCCAGTTCAGCAGCACGCTCAACGTCAGCAAACGTTGTGCTCTGCTTGCGCAGGGTTTCGATCATTTCGTCTACATCAGACTCCTGAACCTCAGCAATCGGACGCTCAACAACAATGCCGCTGAAATCATTCAGAGCAATTTCAGGGTAGACTTCAAAGGTAGCAACAAAGGTAAATCCTTCGTCGTTATCAGACAGGGCTTCAACAGATGGTGCACCGGCAGGGTTCAGATCCTGCTCCTGAATAGCCTCAATGAAGGAAGACTGCATCATCTCGCCGAGCACTTCCTGTCTGGCACCGGCACCGTAACGACGCTTGACCACTTTCATTGGAACCTTGCCGGGGCGGAAGCCATCCAGACGAACACGTCGGGACAGGTCCTGCAGACGCTTATTCACTTCACCATCAATATCAGCAAACGGGATAGTGATAGTCAGCTTGCGCTCAATACCGGAAGTCATTTCAAGGGAGACTTGCATTTTTGTTCCTCAACACCAAAACCTGTGTAAACAATGGGCCAAAAGGCGAATAGACTAGCAAATGCTTCCGGAAAATGCACAAACACGTTCTGTCACACTGGATCCGGGCAAGGTAAAGGAACACTTTTTATTAAAACATTCCCGTTCCCTACAGGATTTGCACCACTCTCACTTCTCAACGGTAAAAACCAACGAACAAAGCAGACTTTACCTGAAAAGCGTATTTAAAAGACCCAAAACACAGCAGCCCTGGCTCAGCTTTTCCTATCTGCACTATTCATATACGTTTCCCCGAAGCTAAGGACTAGTGGGTCCATACACCCCCCATCAGGGCAGTTTCTTTGGATGAAACATACAAAAACGGGGATAAGCATACTTATCCCCGTTAATGACTGGTGCGGAAGGAGAGACTCGAACTCTCACACCTTGCGGCACTGGAACCTAAATCCAGCGTGTCTACCAATTTCACCACTTCCGCTCACAATGTTTCCACGAAGCACGCAAAACACTGTATTTTTCAGGCCATCCAAAACACCCGGACAACCGTTAACCTGGGGTGGGCGAAGGGGCTCGAACCCTCGACCGCCGGAATCACAATCCGGAGCTCTGCCAACTGAGCTACGCCCACCAGTAACTGACCGAAAGACTATTCAAATTGAACCAAAGAATCAAGCATAAGGCAGGATAAATGGCCATCTGAAAAATGGCGCACCCGGCAGGATTCGAACCTGCGACCATCCGCTTAGAAGGCGGATGCTCTATCCAACTGAGCTACGGGCGCTTAATCATCTTTCTGACTGGTCGGGGTAGAGAGATTCGAACTCCCGACATCCTGCTCCCAAAGCAGGCGCGCTACCAGACTGCGCTATACCCCGAAATTTTCCAGCTACTTTCAGGAAATCCCGAAAAGTTCCGCTGGTCAACGGCGACGAATACTACTCACAAGCATGGCGCTCGTCAATTGCCATATGCATTTTTTGATCCACATAGCAGTTCAGATAATGCAGGAAACTTCTTCGTCTGAATGACCATACCAATCTGTCTGAAAAAAAAACCACCATGCTCACCCTTTATATCGAACAGACTTCATATAGGTTGAACCAGTGGCTTTATCAGCAGGCTGTTGTGTCAACAGAGCCTGAGCACTGTTAAACTAACGGTCATTTTCAATATTCGCCAATCAACCAATATTGTCAGCAACAGGCTTCAGCACATATGACAGCAAAAATTATTGATGGCAAAGCCATTGCCCTGCAACTGACCGACGCCATCGCCGAACAGGTGAAAAAAAGAACTTCACAGGGTCTCAGGGCTCCGGGGCTGGCGGTTATTCTGATTGGTGATGACCCGGCTTCCAAGGTTTATGTCGGCAAGAAAAGACAGGACTGTGAAAGGGTGGGTTTCAAATCCATATCCCACGACCTGCCAGCCTCCACCAGCGAACAGTATCTGCTGGAGTTAATTGACAGCCTCAATGATGATCCGGCCATTGATGGTATTCTTGTACAATTACCCCTGCCTGAACACATCAACTGCGAACTGGTGATTGAACGCATCCGTCCGGATAAAGACGTCGATGGCTTTCATCCTTACAACATTGGCAGGCTGGTTCAGCGCATTCCACTGTTGCGCCCCTGCACACCAAAAGGTGTGATGACACTGCTGGAAAGCACAGGCCAGCCCATTCGTGGCAAGAACGCCGTTATTGTCGGTGCCTCCAATATTGTCGGTCGACCAATGACCATGGAACTGTTACTGGCCGGCTGCACTACAACCACCACGCATCGCTTTACCGAGGACCTGGCCGCTGAAGTAGCCCGGGCAGACATTCTGGTGGTTGGCGCAGGCAAGCCCGGACTGGTTAAAGGTGCCTGGGTAAAGCCCGGTGCCGTGGTGATTGATATTGGCATCAACCGTATGGATGATGGCCGACTGGTGGGTGATGTGGAGTTTGATGTTGCCAGAGAAAGAGCCTCATGGATTACCCCGGTTCCCGGCGGTGTTGGCCCGATGACCGTGGCGACACTCTTGGAAAACACACTGTATGCAGCAGATCATCTGCATTACTGAGCCGAGAAAAGAGCGTTCAAGATTAAGACCGGCAGCTTCACTGCCGGATCCATCTTAGGACTTCAGACTGGCCAGACATTCCAGAAAGATTTCATCTTCCCACTCAGAGCAATCAATAAGGTACATATTACCCGACTCCTCCCACTCATAATCCTGCCCGTTGATTCGAACCTCCAGAATCGGGTGCTCACTGTAAATTAACAGCCTGCCTCCCTGCCTGAGTCGGCTTTCAAGGCGAACACCGCTATCTTTCCAGCACACCACCTGATCAACTATGGCACAGGCTGGCAGAATCTTATCTTCCAGCCCAAGACAGACCAATGACTCTTCAGGATAAAACAGCAGCAGATCTGCCCCATTCTGCCCAAGCCGTATTTCCGGCAGCTCAGAATGGCTGAAACATTGCCGTCGGGTCGGCCAGTATACCAACCATTCACCACTGTCATTTTCCAGGGGTGACGCAGTGATACGCTCAGTAATCGGTTGGTGATCTTCGGCAATATTGAATAAGGCAAGGACTCCCACTGCCCCAATCCGATTGGTCACTTTGAGTAACTTCCCGGAATAGAGAGGGTTTTCAAATAGCTGTTCCCGAGCCACCTTTCCCTGCTGGTCACAGCGAACCACCCGACCATTATTAAACACCAGCTTCATCAGTTGCTCTGCATCAGTCTGCCCAACCGGATCGCTGGTATAAATGGGTCCGCCACTCACCGCCCTGAGCAGCGCATGGGCATCAGAGTCTTCGTGAATGGTCCACCACATATCCCAGTCACCTATAAAAAAGGCATCATGAAACACCGCGTTATAGGCATTCTGCAGTGCATGCTCCTGGAGATTACCGCTTTTCTTTGGGAAAAAATCATCACTATTACGCGCAAGAGCTGATGACGGTCGGTTCCACAGCTGATCGCTGGCCATCCCCATGCAGTTGATCAGTTGTCCGTTAAAATGCAGCCCCGTTGACGCTTCAAGGGCCTGATGCGCTACCCGGGATACTCTTCCGGGAAAATCCCGGTATCTATAGTGGTTGGCAAGATTGCTCTGAACATCGACTTTAATGAAATCAACGCCCTGCCGGGCCAGATAGTCGTGCCAGCCGTGCCAGAAGCGAAATGCATCCCCTTCTGAGGTTGGGGGTAACCTTCTTGATGAATCCAGTTCATCCAAAGGGACAGGAAAGCTGGCTTCGGCATCGATCCCTTCCCACTGCCCGGTCAGAGCATGCCACACCCCCATCCAGGGAATACCGTAGTCATCCTGAAGAGTCTGCTTTAAACCGGTAAGTCCAGCCGGAAACTTCTTCCGATCTTCCTTCCAGGACAACAGCCGACGATCTTTCTCTTCCGACCAGCCATCATCCACCAGCATCCATTTTACCGGAACCCTTTTGGAGTAAAACTCCTGAGCTTTTGCAGCAACAGCCTCCTCAGTCACATCAAGATAACAGGCATCCCAACTGCACCAGCCGAGATAGTTAAACACCTCAGGCAAGGTACGCTGCTCTCTTGGTCTGGAATAGTACGATAGATGGTGACGCCCCAACTGCACATTGTTATTGATCAGTGAAAATGGATCTGTACTGACACCATAAATGGCAATCAGGCCCGAAAAATCTCTAACACCCGACTTTGAAGGACCCGCCACCAACTCAATGCCAGCGACGTCCCCACCCTGAAATTCACAGCGAACCTGCTCATCACATACGGCCAACAGATGGTGATACTCTTCCCCCAGACCGTACAGCAAAGACTGTGTTTTCTCTGGCAGATTGTTAAGGGCGCAATCAAAATGCGGCCGCGTCCACCAACTGTTATAAAGATAATGGGCACACAAACCGGAAATATCACCCAGAGAGGCGATATTGATTCTGACGGCGCAACGGGGATGCCAACTGCGCCCCGGCCAACTAACTCCCTTGCTAATCTCAGCATTCAGAGATAACAACAGCTGTCTTCCTTTGGTCTCCAGAGACAACCTGACAGACAGCCAGTCATCGTGAACAAATATCCCCGACTGCTCTGACCATGGCAGAGCATATTCCTCACCATTATCCAAACGGACATAAACAGTGATCCCCTGACATACTGCTGCCTGGTCATAACACAGATTTACCAGCTGGTCTTTTTCACGAAGAGAATACATAACTGCCTCAACTGCATCTTGGAAAGAACAATGTCATCCTTTGCCTACAGTATTTCTCAAAATCGGATATACGGCAGTGAAAATCTAATAAATTGCTTATCCGTGATATAAAACGACAGCCCGATAAGCTGATTAGCACGGAAATTTTGCAAGATGAAAACCGCTGAAAATGTTACCCACGCAAGGAAAACCAACGGAAAGGTAACACCTTTTACCAACAACACACGCCAAAAATCACAAACAGAGCTTTAGAGCGAAGAGCGCCTAAGTCATTCAACCCTGAACAACTGAAGCACAAACAGCGAAAGTACACTACATCAGGCATGTGGAACAAAGTAGAAAACCACGCCGTCAAAAAAATGGCATGCAGTATGCATACCATTTAGCGTTCCATGTCAGCACCCGGTTTAATGGAATAAGCCCTGCTGCCGACATCTTTTGTCTTCGTTACTTTTGTCAGAATCATCCAGGACTCTTCAATGAACAAACCATCACTCAGTAGCATGGAAGCCTATCTCAGACAGATGGGTATGGTGCCCCTTCCCGAAACCCCTGGCGACCTTGAAAAAGAGTACTACCGACAGATTTACCGGGTGCTGCCCAGAGAGCAGGCTTTATCACTCCCAGTCAGGAAAGCCCGCTCAAAAACCTCTATCAAGAAAAGTAAAGAAAAAGACACCCCTGACAGACAGTAAACCAGACCTACTCAGCGTGAGGGACTTCCAATCGTTCACGCTGTCGCTTATGTCGAAACAGGCCATCCAGCGTAAAAATGACCAGTGCGAGCCATATCAAAGCGAAAGTAGCCATCTGCACCACACCCAGCGGCTCATTATAAATTGTCACACCCACCAGAAATGAAATGGATGGTGCCAGATACTGCATGATTCCCAACACAGTCAACGGCAACTTTTGAGCCGCCATATTGAACAACACCAGAGGTATGGTGGTCACAAACCCGGACAGGGCAAGGAGAAGACTGGTATCCGGATCAGAAAAGCGAAAAGCATGCAAATCATTACCCATCAACCACAGGAAATAGAAAGCGGCGGGAGGCATCAACAGCAATGTCTCAATAGCCAGTCCAGAGGTCGCATCGACATTAATCCTTTTCCGGATCAAGCCATAGAACCCGAAACACAAGGCCAGTACAAAAGCGACCCAGGGCAGTTTACCCAGCAAAAACATCTGAATTGATACCGCCGCTGCTGCTATAAACACCGCCAGCATCTGGTATCGGGTCAGACGTTCCCCCAGAAAACAGTAGCCAAAAAAAACGCTGATCAGCGGGTTGATGTAATAACCGAGGCTGGTTTCCAGAATCCTGTCATTGGTCACTCCCCAGATAAAACAGAGCCAGTTTCCAGCAATAAACAGCGACGACAAAACCAACCACCCCAGTATCCGGGGTGACTTTATTATCTCAAGGATCCTTTTCAGTTTACGGCGAAAAGATAAAAAGCAAACCAGCAAAAGTGATGACCAGAAAACCCGATGAGCAAGCACCTCCAAAGGAGACACCTGTTCAACAATCTTGAAATAGATGGGGATCAGCCCCCACAAAGCAAATGCCCCGACGGCAAACGTCAGGCCAGACTGTACTCCTGCGTCTCTCACAAATCCCCCACATCAGACCCATAGCATCCTCGGGATGCCAGGAAAAATAACAGCCCATTCAGATTTTGCATTGTAGAAACAACGAAACCCTAGATAAAACATTAACTGAAGAAGCCTGAACTCATCCAGGCTCCTGGCGAGACAGATCAGTCAAAAACTATACGATTTTTATTTTTATCCAGCATTCTGCTGCCAACATATTTAACCTTATCCAAATCATCAAAGCTCTGATAAGGGCCATGCTGATCACGATGCTTGACAATTTCCATTGCGATGCGGGGTCCAACCCCGAGAAGTCCTTTGTCCAGCTGCTCCATGTTTGCCTGATTCACATTAACTTTCTGATCACCAGACCGGGCTTTCTGGTCAGCCCCAAAGACAGAGATACTGAAAAAAGATGCACCTAAAAAGACGAGGGTTTTGATATCCATATCAATGACTCCTTAAAATTGATAACTAATCCGCTATTGATAGATTGTCTATAAAACAGCTTTGTTGAATAAACCATCCTTAAGAACATTCAAGGCAATGCCTGGGATAACTGCAAGACAAAAAATCCCGGGCAGATAAGCGGATCAAATTATCACGCAGCCGGAGCAACCCCCAAAACCTGCTCTTTAAAAGGCTTACTGGGTGGTGTCTCACCAATCCACACTCGCAGGAACAGATTGAACAACTCTTTACTGGCAGGAACGATACCTTTCTCATCACCGGCAATTTCAATCCGCAACCCTTTACCCGGAAGGTACTCAAACACAGCCTGTTCACCTTTTTTCATTGAGCCATCAACCAGTGTAAAGATTTTCTCAAGGTCCTCTTTCACCGCTTCCTGCTCATCGGGTGGGCTGTTCAATTGGATGGATTCATAAAAGGCATTGGCTATCCGTCGGGCGCTCATTTTTGACACCAGCATAACAAATGCCATTCGTTGATGCGTGTCAGAGGCATAAATCTCTTCAGGGCTACTGGTCGGCTCTTCCAGATAAAGAGCACCGATATACCCTTTAACCATCAGATACCATGACCTGACTGCCGCACCCTGCAATTTAAGCTCTGGCTTATCACCCTCCGCCGCAATAGTGTCTGGCAGGTCGTACTTATTAATGACAAGTGCATTAACAGGCAATGACAGCAACATAAGCAAGGCAGTTAAAAGAGGAATACGATAAAAAGAGTCATAGTTTTGCATACTACACACCTTATTATTATTGTCAGGAAATACTATCCCACTTAATTGGCAGCTTCCAGCCTACTGAGCTGTAACCACTTCGACATTTCATAGCCTGGCCGCCAGCGCAGCAGGTCAGGCAATCATACTATGCACAGGGTTTAAGCTGCCATGATCTTTACCTGTATTGTCACTCCAGAGGCTGATTGCCGTCATTAAATTGTCACCATTTCATCAGCCATAACTTTCATGAGCAGTGGATAAAACCCTCTCCATTACCACTGGTCAGCAGCCCAATATTCCCGTTACCAATCCTGACTATCTAAACCATACTTAAGTGCACTGACTATTGAAATTACTGGATAAGCCTCAAAATAGACTATCCAGAACACAAGGTTGAAGCACTGAGTAATGGGTTAGCCCAAGCTTCCTTAAAGCCCGCTACACCATACCTTTGCAACAGAATATCAACCAGACTTTCCTGTTAAACCAGCTTTTGCAGACAGACTATGACAGATCAGGATCCAAACAACCCCGAAGTGCTCGATGGGGACGAAGACAGTCAAAAAACCAGTACCGGACTTGTACTTCCACACCAGTCACTACCAGACAAACTCTATCTAATCCCCGTTTCGAACCGCCCTTTCTTTCCTGCACAGGTACAACCGTTAGTATTCAGCAATGAGGAGTGGGGAGAAACACTGCAACGTGTTGGCCAGAGCCCTCATAAAGCGGTTGGTCTCAGCTTTGTTGGCCGAATGCCCGGCATAGACGTTGCGCCGGAAGATTTTCCCCAGGTAGGTTGCGTTGTCAAAATCCATAATATTGTGTCAGACAATGACCAGGTTCAGTTTATTGCCCTGGGAATGCAACGTTTCAGAATACGACAATGGTTACGTCGCCGGCCTCCTTACCTGGTTCAGGTCGACTATATCGATACCCCTGAAGACGACAGTGATGAAGTAAAAGCCTATGCACTGGCACTGATCCAGGCGATCAAAGAGCTTATCCCGCTGAATCCTCTGTACAGCGAGGAGCTGAAAAATTATCTGAACCGCTTCAGTCCCAAAGACCCCTCCCCCCTGGCAGATTTTGCAGCGGCTATTACCACCGCTCCCGGACAGGAGCTGCAGGAAGTACTGGAAACCATCCCTGTTCAACGCAGGATGGAAAAGGTACTGGTGTTGATTCGCAAAGAGCAGGAGGTCGCCCGCCTTCAGAGTGAAATCAATGCGGAAGTTAACCGGAAAATCAGTAATCATCAGCGCGAGTTCTTCTTGAAGGAACAGCTTAAAGTCATTCAAAAAGAGCTGGGCATATCGAAAGATGACCGAACTGCTGAGATTGAACAGTTCGAGCAGAGACTGGCAAAGCTGATCGTCCCTGAAAGTGCCAGGAGCAAAATCGATGATGAGCTGAAAAAGCTGTCTATTCTGGAAACCGGCTCCCCGGAATACGCTGTTTGCAGAAATTATCTCGATTGGGCGACATCTGTCCCTTTTGGCCTGTACTCTGAAGATAACCTCGATCTTCATCACGCAAGAAACGTACTCAGTTCCGACCATGATGGTCTTGAGGATGTTAAAGAGCGCATTGTTGAGTTTCTGGCAGTGGGTGCTTACCGGAAAGAAGTATCCGGCTCCATTATGTTGCTGGTAGGCCCTCCGGGTGTGGGCAAAACCTCTATTGGCAAGTCCGTCGCCAAAGCTCTGGACCGAAAATTTTACCGTTTCAGTTTGGGCGGCATGAGAGATGAAGCTGAGATTAAAGGACATCGTCGTACTTATATTGGAGCGATGCCCGGAAAGCTGATTCAGGCACTGAAGGAAGTAGAAGTCTCCAATCCGGTCATCATGCTTGATGAGATTGATAAAATTGGTGCGTCCTTCCGTGGTGATCCCGCATCGGCACTGCTGGAGGTATTGGATCCTGAGCAGAACAGCGAGTTTCTTGACCACTATCTGGACATGAGAATTGATCTGTCAAAAGTCCTGTTCATTTGCACAGCCAATCAGTTGGATACTATCCCGGGACCACTGCTTGATCGAATGGATGTAATCAGGCTGTCCGGCTATATCACCGAAGAGAAGGTAGCGATTGCCAAGAATCACTTATGGCCCAAACAACTGAACAAAGCAGGACTGAAAAAGAGCCAGCTTAGAATCTCAGATACAACCTTCCGTAAAATTATTGATGGTTATGCCCGGGAAGCAGGGGTTCGTCACTTTGAGAAATTATTGCAAAAAATCATTCGCAAAGTTGTCGTCAAATTCCTGGAAAATGATGAACACAAGCTGACGGTTTCGGCTAAAAATCTGGAAGACTTTCTCGGAGCCCCCTACTTTCGTAAAGAAAAAACCATGGAAGGTCTTGGCATAGTTACCGGTCTTGCCTGGACCGCAATGGGGGGTGCCACACTCCCTGTTGAAGCCTGCCTGATACATCAGCAAAGAGCCGGTTTTAAACTGACTGGCAAGCTGGGTGAGGTGATGAAAGAGTCGGCTGAAATCTCCTACAGCTATACTACCAGTCACGCCAAAAAGCTGGGTATTCAGGAAGACTTTCTGAAAACTGCATTTATACACCTCCATGTTCCGGAAGGTGCCACCCCGAAAGATGGCCCCAGTGCCGGTGTCACCATGACAACCGCTTTAATCTCTCTGGCCAAAGGCATTAAACCCCTGAAAAATCTGGCGATGACCGGAGAGCTGACCCTGACAGGCAAAGTATTGGCTGTGGGCGGTATCAGAGAAAAGGTAATTGCTGCCCGACGGCAGGGAATTATGAACCTGGTTCTTCCGGAAGATAACCGCAGAGACTTTGATGAGCTACCGGATTACATCCGTGAAGGCATCTCTGTGCATTTTGCCAGCCAATACGAGGACGTCTATAGAATTGCATTTCCAGCGGTCAGCAAAAGCAAAGGAAAAAAGTAAGTAGAGCCAACCGTACTCTGCTGTAAATAAAAAACGCCACCCGATCAGGTGGCGCTTTCTTAATCACTCTTACAATAGCAGCGGGATCTAATCCCGTTTGGACACGCTAGTGAGCACTTTTATTGTGGGCCGTGCGGCAAAATTTTTCAAATGATATATAAGACGTAATAAGCATATTAAAGTTTTTTAAAATAGCAGAAAAACAATGAGGAAACAGATACCGGAACGACACAGGGTTGTAGCTCAAGAATTTGCAACCCTGCGAAAGCATAAAAAGGTTCAGAGAACTATATCACCACACATATCATAACCTGGTTGATTCCAGATAACTTTTCACCGTAGTGACAATCGCCTGAGTCTGGCTGTCTATTTCCAGGTTAACTCTATCGCCAACTTCCGCTGTACCAAATGACGTCATTCTTAAGGTTTCCGGAATAAGATGGATACAAAAGCGCCCTCCCTCAACCTTCTCACCAATAGTCAAACTACAGCCATTCAGAGACACATAGCCTTTAGGCAGAATATAGTCTTGCCATTCAGAAGCAAATTGAAAGAATACTGTCACATTGTTTTCTTCCTGCTTAATGTCACAAATCTCAACCGTATCGTGAATATGACCAGAGAGAAGATGCCCGCCAATTTCGTCACCAAAGCGTGCAGCTCTTTCAATATTGACTTTATCACCTTCTCCCAACGCCCCCAGGTTAGTAACCCTCAGGGTCTCTTTCATCACATCGAAAGTGGCACTTTCCCGGTCAAAAGCAGTAACTGTCAAACAGCATCCATTCACTGCAATACTGGCTCCGGTTTCCAAGCCTTCCAGCAATGTGGACGGCAACAGCACAGTAATACGATTCAGTTCGTTGAATTTTTCAATTCGACCAACCGGAAAAAATCCCTTCACAATACCTGTAAACATACACTACCTATCGTCGCCAAACACGTTGGCCTACATCAGAATGTTTTGAGACAGTGAACCAGTCTCTCAAGAGCAACCAGACTGTCTGGCGTATAATTTCGGTGGTTGTGGTTCGCCAGCACCTCGTCCGGTGATTCCAGCACCACACTGGCAACCTCTTCTTCCTGGAGGGTCAAAGGACCATCATAATAACAGCTGTAGACCCTGCCCCAGACCTGACAATCATCATTATGGAAAAAAAAGTGAAAATGCGAAGTGATGGGCACATTCTCGATACCAAGCTCCTCAGCCAGCTCCCGTTCAGCCGCCTGATCGTAGCTTTCCCCTTCGGTAACCACGCCCCCTGTAGCGGGATCAAAGTAGCCCGGATAAATATCCTTATTCAGGGTCCTCTCCTGAACATACAGCTGCCCTGCTGAATTGAAGACAAAAATATAGGTTGCCCTGTGGCAGAGTGCTTCTTCTCGCATCTTCCCCCTGGGAACGGACCCGAGAACAAAATTATGGTCATCAACCACCACCACACTTTCCACAGACGCTTCCACCTCTTGCTGGCCAGGCATCGAGATCTCCTCTTATCTGTCATTCATTTATTATTGTGGCAACATCTTATATCAAGCTATTGGTAATCGAAAACAGAAAATACCAGTCAACATTCAACAAAAAGGCAAAGGCGTTTGTGGCATCTCTGCCAATCTGTCAAAGCGGTATCATTTCGTCAAGACTGATCATTAGCGACCAAAACCGGTATAATTTGCTTAGGGCAATAGGAATTTTAATTTTCCCAATCAGTAAAAACTGTAATTTTCACTCGATTTCAACCCACAGGATCCGATAGTTAGTTAAATATAATTTTGTCCTGACCAGCATCCATTACTGCCATAACCACCTAAAAAATGCTGTCTGACACCGAACACCATCCTTTAAGGGGGCATAATGAGTAAACCTAATGTAGTCTCCGCCATTGTTAACCCGGTTGGCTCCATGCGAGTACTGTCCAGCCGGGAAGTCAATATTCTTCAGGATAATACCAAAGCTGGCCTGCATCGCCTGTTCCGCCAGTGCGCCCTGGCTGTGTTAAGTGATGAGATGGAAGGTGACAGCGCAGAAGAGCTGTTACAAACCTACTCCGAATTTGATATCCGCATTGTTCAGGAACACCGTGGACTGAAACTAGAACTGATCAATGCACCGGCGTCTGCATTTGTTGATAAAAAACTGATCCGGGGTGTCAGGGAAAACCTGTTTTCCGTACTCAGGGATATTCTCTATGTTTCGTCCCTGATCACCAGCGACAAGCGTTTCGATCACGGAAGTTCATCCGACATCACACACCTGGTGTTTGAGGTGCTCAGAAATGCCAACGCCTTTATCACCAAACAGACGCCCAATATCGTGGTCTGCTGGGGTGGACACTCCATTGGCCGTGATGAATATGAATACACGAAACTGGTCGGTTATCAACTGGGCCTCAGAAGAATGAATATCTGTACCGGCTGCGGCCCCGGTGCGATGAAAGGGCCGATGAAAGGTGCCTACATTGGCCATGCCAAGCAGCGGATCAGTCATGGTCGTTTTATTGGGCTGACCGAGCCTGGCATTATTGCTGCCGAGTCTCCTAACCCGATTGTCAATGAGCTGGTTATCCTGCCCGATATCGAAAAACGTCTGGAAGCCTTTGTCCGTCTGGGGCATGGCATCATTGTATTTCCGGGTGGACCGGGAACCTGTGAAGAGATTCTTTACCTGATCGGTATTCTCCTGCACCCGGACAATACAGACATTCCCCTGACCATGATCCTGACAGGGCCCGCCGGGTCAGAAGCTTACTTTGAACAGATTGACAACTTCATTGGCAATACACTGGGCAAAGAGGCGCAGGAAAAGTACCAGATCATCGTCAATGATCCAGCCAGGGTTGCCACAATCATGGCCCGTGGCCTGGAAAAAGTAACCCGCTTCCGTCGTCGACATGGGGATGCCTACTACTTTAACTGGCTGCTAAAGATTGACCAGGAGTTCCAGCAGCCTTTCGAGCCCACCCATGAAAACATGGCCAGCCAGGAACTGCACAGCAATCTCTCGGCCCACCAGCTGGCAGCCAACCTCCGTCGTGTTATGTCGGGCATTGTTGCCGGGAATATCAAGGAAGACGGTGTTAACCTGATCCGTGAGCATGGCCCTTATAAGCTCAGTGGTGAACCGGGCCTGATGCAACAGATGGACACCCTTCTGCAATCGTTTGTTGATCAGCACCGGATGAAACTGCCCGGAAGCCACTACCAACCCTGCTACGAAATCATTGAATCCTGACTTTTTGTCAATTCCACCTGAAGAGGCCGCTTCGGCTTCTTCAGATGCTGCCTGCGTAAATCACAAATACTGAAACAGCCATTCACAGAAAAAATAGTGGCTATTACGGTCTTTACTTAACTTGAAAAGCACCTTTCGCTATACTGCCCGCGCCACCAGTGCTACTGGTAAAGATTTCCTTGGAACGTCTGACGGACCCATAAGATCATAAAGGTTTGTCGAAGGATCGCCCAAGAGCCTGCCACAGATGATGAGGGTAGAACTCGTGTTAGAAGCCTACAGAAAACACGTCGAAGAGCGTGGCCAAGAAGGTGTCCCACCTAAGCCGCTGAATGCAGAACAGGTGTCAGGCCTGATTGAACTGCTGAAAAATCCACCAGCCGGTGAAGAACAATATATTCTGGACCTCCTTGAAAATCGTATTCCCCCCGGTGTTGACGAAGCTGCCTATGTAAAAGCCGGATTCCTCTCCGCCCTCGTCAAGGGCGAAGCTGAATCCCCACTGGTTGACAGCAAGAAAGCCGTTGAGCTGCTGGGCATGATGCTGGGTGGTTACAATATCGAAACCCTGATAGCCCTTCTGGACAGCACCGAGCTGGGTGAACTTGCCGCTGAGCAGCTGAAAAAAACCCTGCTGGTGTTCGACTCTTTCCACGATGTGGAAGAAAAAGCCAAAGATGGCAATGCCAATGCCCAGGCCGTTCTGAAATCCTGGGCTGAAGCAGAATGGTTCACCGGGCGTGATGCCGTGCCTGAAAGCATCAAGGTTGCGGTATTCAAGGTGACCGGTGAAACCAATACCGATGATCTGTCCCCTGCCCCTGATGCCTGGTCTCGCCCGGATATTCCACTGCACGCTCGTGCTGCCTACAAGATGACCCGCGATGGTCTGGAACCTGAAGAGCATGGCGTCACCGGCCCGCTTGAGCAAATTGAAGCCATCAAGAGCAAAGGCCTGCCGGTTGCTTTCGTGGGTGACGTTGTCGGTACCGGCTCTTCCCGTAAGTCTGCCACCAACTCGGTGCTCTGGTTCTTTGGTGATGATATCCCCGGTGTGCCCAACAAGCGTGCTGGCGGTATCTGTATAGGCAGCAAGGTAGCCCCTATTTTCTTCAACACCATGGAAGATGCCGGTGCCCTGGTGTTTGAAGCCCCGGTGGATAAGTTAAACATGGGTGATGTTATCGAAATTCGCCCATACGATGGCAAGATTCTCTCTGAGTCCGGGGAAGTTCTGTCTGAGTTCACCTTCAAATCCGACGTTATTCTTGACGAAGTACAGGCCGGTGGCCGTATCAACCTGATCATTGGCCGTGGACTGACGGACAAAGCCCGTGAGGCACTGGATCTGGGCCATTCCGACATATTCCGCCGCCCGCAGCCCCCTAAAGAATCAACCCATGGTTTCACGCTGGCCCAGAAAATGGTCGGCAAAGCCTGCGGTGTGCCCGGCGTCCGCCCTGGCCAGTACTGTGAGCCCAAAATGACCACTGTCGGCTCCCAGGACACCACCGGACCAATGACCCGTGATGAATTGAAAGACCTGGCCTGTCTGGGCTTCTCTTCTGACCTGGTTATGCAGTCTTTCTGCCACACTGCCGCCTATCCAAAACCAGTAGACGTGGAAACTCATCACACTCTGCCGGACTTCATTATGAACCGGGGCGGTGTCGCCCTGCGCCCTGGTGACGGCATCATCCATAGCTGGCTGAACCGCATGTTGCTGCCAGATACCGTGGGTACCGGTGGTGACTCCCACACCCGTTTCCCGCTGGGCATCTCTTTCCCAGCAGGTTCAGGCCTTGTGGCATTTGCGGCGGCAACCGGTGTTATGCCATTGGATATGCCTGAGTCTGTTCTGGTTCGCTTCAAAGGTGAAATGCAACCGGGCATTACCCTGCGTGATCTGGTGCACGCCATTCCACTCTATGGCATCAAGCAAGGCCTTTTGACCGTCGAGAAGAAAGGCAAGAAAAATGCCTTCTCCGGCCGCGTACTGGAAATTGAAGGCTTGGAAAACCTCACCGTTGAACAGGCTTTTGAGCTCTCCGATGCTTCTGCTGAGCGCTCTGCTGCCGGCTGTACCATCACCCTGTCTGAAGAGTCCATCACTGAATATCTGAAGTCCAACATCACCATGCTGCGCTGGATGATCAGTGAAGGTTATGGCGATGCCCGCACTCTGGAACGTCGTGCCCGTAAGATGGAAGAGTGGCTGGCCAACCCAACCATGATGCGTGCGGATGCCGATGCCGAATACGCTGAGGTAATCGAAATCGATCTGGCAGACATCAAGGAACCCATTCTCTGTGCACCAAACGACCCGGACGATGCCCGTACACTGTCGGATGTTGCCGGTGACAAGGTCGATGAAGTGTTCCTGGGCTCCTGTATGACCAATATCGGTCACTTCCGTGCTGCCGGAAAACTGCTGGAACAGAACCATGATCCACTGAAGACCCGCTTCTGGATGTCGCCTCCCACCAAAATGGACAAGGCACAGCTGGAAGAAGAAGGCTATTACAACATTTACAACGACAACGGTGTGCGGACCGAAATCCCCGGCTGCTCACTCTGCATGGGTAACCAGGCACGTGTAGAGCCAGGCGCAACAGTACTCTCTACCTCTACCCGTAACTTCCCCAACCGTCTGGGGGATGGCGCTAATGTATACCTCTGTTCTGCTGAGCTGGCATCTGTCGGTGCCATTCTTGGCAAAATACCAACCGTGGCAGAGTATATGGCATACGCCAGCAACCTGGATGCCATGGCGGGTGACGTCTATCGCTACCTCAACTTTGACCAGGTAGAGTCTTATCAGAAGGCTGCTGACGATATCATCGCTAAAGCCAGCTGATACCCAGCTGATACATTGCTGCGTTAATCGACGCAAAAGCCCCTGTTATCAGGGGCTTTTTATTTTTATCATAGTTATTTAGATACCAGATGAGTGATGGCCTGCAATATGGACACGGCAACACCAGAATCCCATTTCACACCAGAACTGATCGCGTGGATAAAAGACAACATCCCGCTACTGAATAATATGGAAGTCAGTTTTGATCAGTTCAAGGATGGAGAATTAGTAATCAGCTGCCCACTGGCACCCAATATCAACGATAAAGGAACCGCTTTTGGTGGTAGTATTGCCGCGCTGGCCACCATCTGTGGCTGGCTGTTTACCACCCTTCACGCCAGAACACGTGTAAAGGACTGCGCTGCCGTTATTGCCGATTCCCAACTGACTTACCATGCTCCCGGCAAAGGCCGCATATCAGCCCATTGCAGTGCCGTGGTTCCCGACAGGTTTTTTGATCGTTTGAATGAGCGCCGCAATGCCAAACTGGAATTAACGGTTGAATTATATTCAACAGAGAAAGAAGAGCAGTCATCCATAAACATCGCAACCTACAAAGGCATTTATGTGGCGATGCCTGAGTAACTTACAGTTGCTTGATCATCTTGCTCAACTGATCAAGCAACGGTTTATCCAATTTCACCCGTCCCGAGTAGGCCGACTGAATATAGAGATCCACAATCGATAATAGTTGCGCACCCAACGCGTCATTTTCAGCGTTTACTCGCAATGCGAAATCTTTAGGCCCTTCCCCTGTCTGGCGTTCAAAACCCCTGGCAACCAGCTTGCGTTCCAGTCGTAACCAGAGCTTTTGATAAGGATTGAGCGCAGGCCTTTGAAAGAGAGCAAAGACCCCAAAAAGCAGCAGAAACAGCGCTAATAATGCACCGAGCACACCGACCTGCTGCCAGTAAAAAGACGAAGTACCAAACAACTCCTTCATAAAAGACTGCTGCTTTTCCTGCTGGTACTGCACCACAGACTTCTGCCAGCGGTACTCAAGTCGCTCCCAACCCTGTCGAACCGACTTGAAAAAGCCGGTTTGACCCAAACGATAAGCCAGAGGAATCTGCCCCTGCAACAATCCACCCTGATCAATCATGTCATCAATGCCAAGCTCAATACGTTCCGGTGCTACCGCTGCGGTGGGGTCAAATCGAATCCACCCCTGCCCTTCAACCCAAATCTCCGCCCAGGCGTGGGCATCTCGCTGAAGTACTCTGACCACCTTTTCTTCGGGTAAGTACTCCCCTCCGAGATAACCGGTCACGATGCGTGCTGGTATCCCCACCGAGCGCATCATAAACACAAAGCTGCTGGCATAGTGCTCGCAAAACCCTCTGCGATGGACAAACAGGAATTGATCGACCTCATTCTGCTCCATCAACGGTGGCGACAGTGTGTAGTAAAAAGGCTCCTGATTGAAATAGTCCATTACCCGTCGTCCCATGGTAACCGGATCCCGGCCAGACTGGGCAAACAACTGTTGCGCCAACATACGACTCTGGGCGTTACCATTGTCAGGCAAAGACTTATTAAGAGCCAGTAACCAGGAAGGCATAGTCATCGTCTTCGCAACCACGCTCTGTTGCGCAGGCTGATACAAGCGTCGTTCAAAAACAGGCTTATCTGCTTCCAGTCGTAAGGTTCTCAAAACTGTTGTTTCCGGAACCGCTACTGCAGCCATCCCGAGAACGGGAAGCCACTGTCGACCATTGGGCTCCAATAACACCTCATAGTTATACTGCCCTGGCTGAACCTGCCACCAGCCATCATTCACTGGCAATCTACCCCGCCAGTCTCGCTCATCATCGATTTCTCCCGGGAACTGATTTAATAAACGTATCAGGTCACTTTGCCACCACCGCTCACCATCGTACTGATCAAGAACCAGCGTTCTCCAATAACGTTCCCCGGCCGGTGGTACAGAACCCGTAAACTGAGCCCGAAAAGCCAACTCATAAGACTGGCTGAGTCTTGCCACATCACCTGGCTGCATCGCGTCAGACAGCCCGGTTTTAGCTTCTCCTTCAGGCCAGGGCACTGCCCATAATGGACCAAGACGGGGAACAAAAATAAACAGAGCCAACGTTAAAGGCAGGGCTTGCAGCAGAATAAGGCCGGAAAAACGAAGACTGCCTTTTATGGAGAAACTGGCGGAAGCACTGGATGTTGGCAAATACATCGCATGAATCGCTGCGACTAACACACCCAGGCACAATAACTGGTATAGCGCCTGCATCAGGGACTGGGAATAAATCACCCCGGCCCCCACCACAAAAAAGCCGATATAGGCGATCACCAACGCATCTCTGCGGATCTTCATCTCCAGCATTTTCAACGCGTAACCCGTCACCAGGAAGGTCACAGCCAATTCCAGTGAAAACTGCCAACCCGAGGACGTAATGATGATGACCAGGGAAAGGGCAACCAAAAGACGTCTTAACAGATCTGATGGCCAGGAGCCCCTGCCAAACCAGATCAGTGCACGCCACATCAGGGTAAGCACCAGTAGAGGAAGCACCGCAATGGGCAGGACCTCAAGCACCGGCAATGCCACCATAACCTGTGCCACCAGAAGCCAGAGCGTGGCATAACGGGAAACAGCCGGGCTATCCATTTATTCCTCCAGCCATACCCTGATCCAGCTCATACAACGCCAGCATCTCCAGGCACTGCTTTAAATGTACCTCACCGGTTGATGGTGCCAGTTGCTGCCCTGCCAGTGCCAGACCATAGGCATATTGTTGCTTATCACACTGCAAACACCAGGCGGTCAGAACCGAAAGCTTTTGCTCAAGATCTCCTTCCGGCACCTGATCCAGGGAAAACCAGAGTTCACGGCCTGATGGCTGATCAAACTGCTTGGTCAACAGCTCTTCTGTTCGGGCATAGCCTTTCCAGAAGACATGGGAAGGGGTATCTGTCTGCTGATAAGTTCTGAATCCGGCAAACTCTTCAGAACCTGATGTCGTCAATGACCGCTCACCATCGTCTGTGGTCTCATTCTCCGGTAACGGGTATCGATCATCCGGAGCCGGATAAACCAGCGAGTGAAAATCCAGACGAACCCAGCTCCATGCCCGACATAATTCCAAAGGGTAAATACTTTCTATACGCAGTCGCCCGGGCCGGAACCATCCCCGCAATCCAGCCTGAGCAAGCAAGCCCTGCTCACGATCGCTGTCAAAACTCACGACAACGGATTCGGTATCGGGCCAGCCAATAGCAATAGAATAACGCGGCCGCCGTTCACTGAGACATTCTATCGAAACCGGTATCCGCTCACCGGCAAATCCGGCTTCTGCCCTCTTGGCCACCAGGGTAATGCCGGCCAGATTACGCCACGTATGAATAATGGCTAATAAAAACAGGCTCAGCATAAAGAAGCAGAGACCATAAGCCAGTGAATTACGGTAATTAACCGCCACCAGAAAAATCACCAGCACCAGGGAAAGCCAGAAAAATCCCGAGCCTGTCGGTACAATATAAATACGACGCTGGTTAAGCTGAATTCGAGTTGCTCTGGGTGTGCGCTGATCAGCCCACTGCTGAAAACGCTGGTTCAGCCGACGCCGGGATGCAGTAACAAGTGAGTCTTTCATTGATGAACCACTCAAGCCATGGCATTAATACGGGCAAGGAGTTCACCGGGCGATATACCCTGTTTCTGCATGGTCAGCCGGTGCGTGGCAACCGGGACAAACACGGCCTGAATATCTTCCGGAATCAGGTAGTCCCTGCCGTCTATATAGGCCCAGGCCCTGGCTGCCTGTAACAATGCCAAACCCGCCCTTGGGGATAAACCAACGGCAAAATAACCCTCTTCACGGGTGGCCTTCAGTAATCGCAGCACATAATCCAGCAAGAGATCACTGGCGTGGACGTTATCGACTTCCTGCTGCATCAACAGAAACGCCTCTGGTGTCACTGACTGCCCCAGCTGGCTGACCAGAAATCGCCCGGCCTCACCCCGGAGAATGGCTTTTTCTGAGTCGGTATCCGGGTATCCCATGGGAATACACATCAAAAAGCGGTCCATCTGCGATTCTGGCAGTGGAAATGTTCCCTGTTGTGTCAACGGATTCTGGGTGGCAATCACCACAAACGGCTCAGGCAGCGATCTGCCCTGCCCTTCTATGGTCACCTGTCGTTCTTCCATGGCTTCCAGAAGTGCACTCTGGGTTCGCGGTGAAGCGCGGTTAATTTCATCCGCCAGCAGCAGCTGGGAAAACACAGGACCCGGCTTGAACTGGAATTCAGATGATGCCCGATCAAAAATGGAAACGCCCAGAATATCGGCCGGCAACAGGTCACTGGTAAACTGGATTCGTTGATATTCCAACCCCAGCAATCGGGCGAGTGACAGTGCCAGTGCTGTTTTCCCCATACCAGGCAGATCTTCGATTAACAGATGGCCCCGGGCTAACATACAGCACAATGCCAACCGAAGTTCCCGGTCTTTACCCCGAATAACACCAGACAGCGCGTCCAGAGAGTTCTGCAGCGTTGAGTTCATAAATCATGATTCCAGCTTTGTTCTTATTAAAAGCGCCATCCCCGGGCAGCACTGGGCTTACAACAACTGCCTGAGTCCCTTTTCCAGATCGGCTTTCAGGTCATCAATATTCTCAAGACCAACGGCAATACGAACCAGACTTTCTGTAATGCCTGACTTTATTTTGTCTTCATCGGATAAACGACAATGTGTTGTTGTTGCCGGATGGGTGATGGTGGTCCGGGTATCCCCCAAATTGGCAGTACGGGACATAATCTGAACACTGTCAATCACTTTCCAGGCGGACTCCCGACCACCGCTCACTTCAAAGGCCAACACGCCACCAAAACCCTGCTGCTGTTTTTTCGCCAGCTCATGGCCCGGATGGGAGTTCAACCCGGAATAATGAACGCGTTCCACAGCCGGATGCTGACTAAGCCAGAGTGCCAATTCCGAAGCGTTTCGACAGTGCGCGTCCATACGCACAGAGAGCGTCTCCAACCCTTTATAAAACACCCAGGCATTGAACGGACTCATGGTTGCACCCGCAGACCGCTGCCATAAGTGGACTTCATCCACGAGCTGTTTTCTGCCAACCACCATGCCTCCAAGGCAACGTCCCTGACCATCAATGTATTTTGTGGCCGAATGCACCACCAGATCCGCACCAAAAGAGAGTGGACGTTGCAGGGCCGGAGTACAGAAGCAGTTATCCACCATAAGCAAGGCGTCGTGACTGTGAGCAATATCCGCCAGCCGTTCAAGATCAGCCACATCACTCAATGGATTAGAAGGGGTTTCCAGAAATAGAAGACGGGTTTGTGGTGTCATCGCCTCTTGCCACCGTTGATAGTCCACCAGATCAACAAATGTGGTTTGCACACCGAACTTAGCAAAATACCGGGCAAAGACAGTGAATGTTGTGCCAAATACATTGCGGGAACAAACGACATGATCACCACTTTTCAGCAGCGACATACAGGTGCCAAGGATAGCGGCCATACCAGAAGCCGTGGCACAGGCGGTAATGTCGTCTTTAATCTCACTGCCTTCCAGCACCGCCATGCGCGCTTCCAGCATCTGGACTGAAGGGTTGGTATAACGGGAATAGACGTTACCCGGTTCATCCCCGGCAAAAACTGCCTGAGCATGGGCAGCACTGTCATAAACAAAACTTGAACTCAGATAAATGGCTTCACTGTGCTCACGCTGATCACTGCGAAACGAACCTGCCCGGATGGACTGAGTTGCAAATGCCAAAGTCTCAGTCAAATCATGATCATTCATGGAACTTCCTGAATTACCGCGTATTTTTTTGTAATTTATACCTTTGCCAGTCCGTTAACATACCAGAACACAGAACAAATCCACAGCCTGCTTTGAGCAAATTTCCGTTATCATTGTCAAACGGAAATACTCACCGCTGGAATCAACCGACAATATGGCACCAACACTGCTTCTGATTGATGCTCTGAACCTGATACGTCGCATCCATGCGGCCATTCCCTCAAGGGAGCCCCGGGCCGATGACAACCAACAGGTGGATGGGGCATTATCTGCAACACTGGCATCCGTGCAAAGAGCCATCAAAGAGTGTAACCCAACCCATATTCTGATGGTCTTTGATGGCGACCCTCCTACCTGGCGACACCAGCTTCTGCCAGGATATAAAGCACAGCGCAAGCCGATGCCGATAGTCTTACGACAGAGACTGGTTGAATTTAATAGTGCTTTCCGCGAGATGGGATTAATGACATTTCGTCGTAACGGCATAGAAGCTGACGACGTGATTGGTGCCATTACCCACAAGGCCATTGCCGTCAATGTCAACACGGTGATTCTGTCAACGGATAAGACATACCGGCAGCTGTTGCATTCGCCCCTGGTCATACAGCGGGATCATTTCCAGAAAGTGAATTTTGACAGTGCCTCTGTGTGCACAGAGTATGGAATGCCCCCTGAAAAGTTACTGGACTACTGGGGTATGGCGGGTGTTGGCGATGTTCCCGGTGTTGAAGGCGTAGGAAAGAAAGGCGCGACTGAGCTACTTAGCCGGTTTGGCAGTTTGCATGGGATATTCGAGCCTGAAGTGGCACATGGGGAAAAGGTGAAAGGTGCGCTGAAAAAGGTATTGGAGCAAAGAGAACAAGCCGAGCTATCGGTACGTTTGGCAACGTTACAGCATGATGTGGCGTTAGGGTTGAGCTTAAAAGACCTTCGATACCAGGAGACAACTCAGGGTTAGGCGACCACACCGGGACCCGACGCTGTCACGAAGCCCGGAAAAACGAAATTTGAGAGACGAAGGGTTACCGGCAGTAACCGGTCATAATATCGCTTCTACATGAACTTTTTACCGATCTACAAGTCTGCTGATCTATAGCATGTCGCATCTACCAAAGTTTAAAGTCAGGAGTGTTATTATGGATCGAGCAGGTTCATGCATTGAGCTTCGGAGTTACCGACAGGCTCCACAAAACAATTCTGAATCGGTTGTGAGGCAGGATGATCGAAGTTGTGGGACCAGGGCGTTTAAATGGATTGTCCGTCACCCTTTTCTGACAGCAGTTGCAACCGTAGGGTTGCTTGGGGCCGTGTCTGCTGGCATTTATGGCTTAACGCTGTTGGGTGCAGCAGCGCCTGTGGCAACGGCATTGTCTGCCCGAAATGTAACCGCCAAAGACCTGGCAACCAATACCTCGACCACCAAAACCCCGACAACCGAAGCCTCGACCACCGAAGCCTCGACCACCGAAGCCTCGACCACCGAAGCCCCGACCACCGGAGCCCCGATCTTTGGATCAGAAGATGAGAAAGACTTGAACTCCCTTTGCAAGGCTCCCAACTGCACTTTTTATGCAAAAAGCGCTGAATGCACAGAAAATCGCCGGGTTAGACCGATATGTTGTTACACATTCAACCCATATTGGGCGAGCTGGAATAACGGAGAAACCGTCGATTGGAATTACCCTACCGTTACACATTTGAAATGCGCCTCATCATCATCACAATGTACCAATAATTCTTCATTAGCCATTGGCGCAGAGCGTGTTTACAAAAATGGTAGTGGATTTACCTATAATTCAGTAGATGAACTTTGCCAATCCAAAGGATGGGGTAAAGCTATTTACAGAATCCCCTGATACCCGTACGCCCTGATTGTCAGGGCAACCACCGTGCCGAATCCGGCAAGTTCGTTTTCCAGCCAAAAACATAGGTAAAAATTATCATCCCCAACTTCGATTTTTCCACACGCCCTTGGCGAGGCTGCCCCGAACCCGCTAAAAGTGAAAAGAAAAAAGACAGGCCCGTGCTGGAGGCCACCATCACTGTACTCACGTCAAAAGACGAAAAGCCCGCTGGCTGCAGCAAGTGGCCGATGCCCGACTCAGCATCTTTTTTATATAAAACACTGGATTTGTATTTTGCTCTGTAAGGGTATTTTTTTATAGCCATTGAGCCTAATGGTTCTGCGGGCTTTCATGATTTTCACTACTTAGATGAAGGATTACCAACAGTAAACGGCCATATGTCGCTTCTACGTGAACTTTTTACTGGTCCACGGATCTACAAATATGCGTGATGCCAGCTACCAAAGTTTTAAATTAAGAGTGTTATTATGGATCGAGCAAGTTTTTCAAATATTGAGTTTCATAATTACGCACAAGCCCCACCAAACGATACTGAATCGGGTGTAAAGCAGGATGGTCGAAATTGTGGGACCAGGGCGTTTAAATGGATTGTCAGTCACCCTTTTCTGGCAGCAGCTGCAACCATAGGGTTGCTTGGGGCTGCGTCTGCTGGCATTTATGGCTTAACCCTGTTGGGTGCAGCAGCACCTGTTGCAACGGCGTTGTCTTCCCGAAATGTAACCACCGAAACCCTGGCCACCAATATCTCAACCACCAATATCTCAACCACCAATATCTCAACCACCAAAGCCCCGACCACCGAAGCCCTGACCACCGAAGCCCTGACCACCAAAGCCCCGACCACCGAAGCCCTGACCACCAAAGCCCCGACCTTTAGATCAGAAGGTGAGAAATTCTTGAACGAATGCAAGGCTATCTGCACTTTTAATGCAAAAAGCGCTGAATGCACAGGAAATCCCCAGGTTAACCCGGCATGTTGTCTAGGATCCCTCAACTCCTCATATTGGATGAGTCGGCCAAACGGAGAACCCGTCAATTGCAGAACAAAATCACAAGCATGTACCAATAAATCTTTTTTATTGAGTGGTGGTAACAGTGTCTTTCATTCAATGAAGGACTTTTGTCAATCCAAAGGGTGGGGTAAAGCTATTTACAGAATCCCCTAACACCCGTATGCCTTGGTTGCCAGCCGAAAAATCAGAGGCAAACATTAACACCCCCATGTCGATGTGCTGCAAAGGGCAGTGCATCAGCGAAAAGAAAAAAGACAGGCCGTGCTGGAGGCCACCACTGTTGCTGTGCGCAGGTCAAAAGACGAAAAGCCCGCTGGCTGCAGCAAGTGGCCGATGCTCGACTCAGCATCTTTTTATGTTCGGCAAATAGCTCCGCCATTCACTTGACAAATCGAATTTTTATCCTCAGTTTTCTGTCGTCCTCGCTACGGGCGCTTTTCTTGGACAGCCTCTTGCTGGATGAAGGATTACCAACAGTACCCGGCCAAATGCCGCTTCTACATGAACTTTTTACTGAACCACGGATCTACAAATGCACATGACGCCATCTACCAAATTTTTAAATCAGGAGTGTTATTATGGATCCAGCAAGTTGTTCAAATTTCGAGCTTCATAATTACGCACAAGCTCCACAAAACGATACTGAATCGGGTGTAAGGCAGGATGATCGAAGTTGTGGGACCCGGGCGTTTAAATGGATTGTCCGTCACCCTTTTCTGACAGCAACTGCAATCATTGGGGTAGTTGGGGTTGCGTCTGCTGGCATTTATGGCTTAACCCTGTTGGGCGCAGCAGCACCTGTTGCATCAGCGTTGTCTTCCCGAAATGTAACCGCCAAAGCCCTGGCCACCAATGCCTCGACCACTCAAGCCTCGACCACTCAAACCTCGACCACTCAAGCCTCGACCACTCAAACCTCGACCACTCAAGCCCCGAGCTTTTTTAGATCATATGATGAGGAAAAATTGAACGCCCTCTGCAGGAGGCACGATTGCACTTATTATGCAATAAACGCTACTTGTTCAGAAAATCACCGGATTAAAACGATATGTTGTGACGCACCCACCCCATATTGGAAGACCGGGTTTCTCGGACGAGACTACATTGTCAGTAACGGTAAGATTACACCTCTTAGCTGCGACAATGGTAAATCAGAACTATGTACCAATCATTCTCCATTATTCTATAGCTACAATAATATTTTAAATAGACTTGATTCAACTGATCGTTATTGTCAACACCTTGGTTCGGGCAACGCCATTTATAGAATCCGCTAATACCCGTATGCCCTGGTTGCCAAAGCAGCCAGTGTGCCGAATCCGGCGGGTTCGGTTTCCAACCGAAAAATCAGAGGCAAACATTAACATCCTCATGTCGATAAGCTGTAAAGAACATTGCATCACCGAAGAGAAAAAGCCTGAAGCGTAGCGTAAGCCGATGCCGATGGTCTTTCGCCAGAAGCTGGTTGAATTCAATAATGCTTTCCACCAGATGGGACGAATGAAGATTCGTCATAACGGCATAGAAGAAGACGACGTGATTGGTGCCATTACCCACAATGCCAATGCCGCCAATGTCAAAACGGTGATTCTGTCAACGAATAAGGATTACCGGCAGCTGCTGCATTCAGGTCGAATGGGTGAGTCGAAGAATTAACGATATTAACCGGCCAAAAGGTCGCTCCTGCGTGAACTTTTTACTGATTCACCGATCTACAATAGGGCATGACGCCATCTACCAAGTCTTAAAGTCAGGAGCATTATTATGGATCGAGCAGGTTATTCAAATCTTATTGAGCTTAAGAATTACGGTCAGGTTCCACAAAGCGATGCCGAATCGGGTGCGAGTCAGGATAAACGAAGTTTTGGAACCAGGGCGATTAAATGGGTTGCCAATCACCCTTTTCTGGCAGCAGCTACAGCCATTGGGTTGCTTGGGGCCACTTCAGGTGGTATTTATGCCTTAACCCTTTTAGGTGCAGCAGCTCCTGTTGCAACGGCGTTGTCTGCCCGAAATGTAACCCTTCCAGGTGCAGTAGTTCCTGATGTAACGGCGTTGTCTGGCCAAAATAAAACTTACAACACCACGACCACCAAAGTACCGACTACCAGACTAACGTCTACAGAAGAACCGACTACCGAAGAACCGACCTGTACAGCAGTATGCGTTACATGTACAGGAAATGATAAGGTTAATCCGTTATGTTGTAATGAACTTCTCCCACTACGCCGAGTGCGTGTCGCAACTTGGAAAAGCAATCCAGACGGAGTAGTTCCCGCTGATCGTTCTATAACGTGCTATCAAAATTCATCACAATGCACCAATAAATCTGGTTTACTCACAATCCCAAGTGACAAATATTCTTTCGGCGTATATCACAATTCGATGGATGCTTTTTGTCAAGACAAAAAGTGGGGCAGCGCTAATTATACAGTTGCAGCAGCGCCTGTTACAACGGCTTTGTCTGGTCGACATACAACCAACAAAAGACCGATCTCCAAAACCACGACCACCGAAGCCCTGACCACTAAAACCCCGGCCACCGAATCCTCGACCATCGGAGCCTCGATCACCAAAACCCCGACAACCAAAGACTCGACCACCAAAGACTCAACCATCGAAGACTCGACCACCAAAACCCCGACAACCGAAGACTCGACCACCAAAGACTCAACCATCGAAGACTCGACCAACAAAACCCCGACAACCGAAGACTCGACCACCAAAACCCCGACAACCAAAGACTCGACCACCAAAACTCCGACAACCGAAGACTCGACCACCAAAACCCCGACAACCAAAGACTCGACCACCAAAGACTCAACCATCGAAGACTCGACCACCAAAACTCCGACAACCGAAGACTCGCCCACCAAAGACTCGACCACCGAATCCCCAACCTCTAGACCGGGTTAATCCGATATGTTGTAACTCGAACAACAACCCATATTGGGCGAGCTGGCCAAACGGAGAAACCGCCAGTGGCGGTTTACGTTTGACATGCGATCCCTTCAGATCACCAGCATGTACCAATAAATCTCCATTAAGCAAAACGAGTCAGAGATCCCCTTCGTTATGAAGATCAATAATATCACTCTCCGCCTGACGACTATCATCATTCCGGCTGGAAGCCAGCTGCTCCAGATAATGAGCATCAATATTACCGGCTACATAACAACCATCAAACACGGAGCAATCGAAATCGTTAATGGCCTGGTTGAGAGAAGAAACCGCTTTCTTAAGATCATCCAGATCCTGAAAAATCAGTTTATCGGCACCGATCAGTTCACAAACCTCCTGATCCGTACGACCATGGGCAATCAGTTCTTCCCGGGTTGGCATATCAATGCCGTATACATTGGGATAACGAATGGCAGGAGCCGCTGAACAGAAATACACCTTTTCGGCCCCGGCATCCCTGGCCATCTCAATAATCTGCTCACAGGTGGTGCCACGGACAATGGAGTCATCCACCAGCAGCACATTCTTACCGGCAAACTCCTGATGAATGGCATTCAGCTTCTGCCGTACAGACTTCTTGCGAATGGCCTGACCGGGCATGATAAAGGTCCGGCCAATATAACGATTCTTAACAAAACCTTCCCGATAAGGCAGACCCAGGCGGGTTGCCATCTCCAGGGCAGAGTTTCGGCTGGTATCCGGAATGGGCATCACCACATCAATATCATGATCAGGCCATTCCCGGAGGATTTTATTGGCCAGCGTCTGCCCCATACGCAGACGGGACTGATAGATAAAAATACCATCCAGGCTGGAATCCGGGCGGGCCAGATACACGTACTCAAACATGCAGGGAGTCAGCTTACCGGGTACACACTGGAAAGTATGGAGCTGCCGCTGCTCATCAATATAAATGGCTTCCCCCGGAGCAACATCACCCACCAGCTCAAAGTCCAGGGCATCAAGGGCCACTGATTCTGAGGCCAGCATATACTCAGCACCGTTCTCAGTCTCCCGCTTACCGTATACCAGCGGCCGAATACCATGGGGATCCCGGAAACCAACCATGCCATGACCATTAATCAGGGCCACCACCGCAAAGCCACCTTCACAGCGCTGGTAAACACCGGTTACTGCGTTGAAAATATCTTCTGCCAGCGGTTTATGCTTACCCTCTTTGGCCAATTCATGGGCAAAAACATTCAGCAGGATTTCAGAGTCGGAGTGGGTATTAATGTGGCGGAGGTCACTGACAAACAACGACTGTTTGATATCATCCGCATTGGTCAGGTTGCCGTTATGGGCTAAAGCGATGCCATAAGGCGAGTTAACATAGAATGGCTGGGCTTCTGCTGAACTGGAAGTACCCGCCGTCGGGTATCGAACATGCCCAAGGCCGGAGCAGCCATTAAGCCGCTTCATATGACGGGTACGAAAGACATCCTTCACCAGCCCGTTATCTTTACGCAGGAAAAAGCGACCTTCATCAAGAGTCACCATCCCCGCAGCGTCCTGCCCCCTGTGTTGCAGCACAGTCAGCGCATCGAACAACAGCTGGTTAACATTCACCGTTGCCGAAATACCGACAATTCCACACATGCACTCATCCTCAGGATTGATCAGCTAATATCGTTATCGGAACTAATGATTAAAATTGCCTGTTCAATCACTTTAAACCCGTTTATCCCTGATAACGGAGAGCCTGAGATAATACGCTAAATCAGTGGATTACGAAAACCACAACTTTCCTTAAGACCAGCAAACTGCTAAAAAGTTTTTGCACAATACAGAACAAGTGACTATGGTTAATCTAGTTTAATTAGCTAGAAAGTCCCACCATGACAAAAGATTCAAACCAGATAACCGTTGGTATGCATGAAGCAAAAACCAGGCTCTCGGAATTAGTGCGCCTGGCTCTGGAAGAAAATGCCGACATTATCATTACCCAGCGTAAAAAACCGGTCATGCGGCTGGTGCCATATACAACAGTCGCAGATAACAGGGGGCATGGGTTATTAAAGGGGAAGGTTGCTTACGATAAGAGCATTACCGATACGTCGGTCGAGGTGAATGACAGCTCTTATTCAGGAATCTCAGAGCCATGCCAAAGGGCATCAAAAACACCCATGGAAACCCTGCGGGGATCGGTACTTTCCTATGATGACCCAACCACCCCCGTTGCCGATGAAGACTGGGAGGCCAACCATTGATTGTCCTTGATACCCATATCCTGATCTGGTGGCTGTCCGGCTGTCATAAACTCAGTACAGCCGCACGTAATGCCATTGAACAGGAACAGAAAAACAACGGTTGCCTGATAGTATCCACCATCACCAGCTGGGAGATCGCCATGCTGGTCAACAGAGGCCGACTGAATCTGACCATGGATCTGGACTCCTGGCTGGGATTGGCGCAGCAGGTGGATTCACTGCATTTCGACCCCTTAAGCAACAAAGTGGCCATTGAATCCACCCGATTACCTGGCCAGTTCCATAAAGACCCGGCAGACCGGATTATTGTCGCGCTATCCAGATCATTAGCCGCACCACTGGTAACTGCCGATGAGAAGATACTGACTTATTCTCATGTAAAAACCATCAGTTAGTCAGCTTTGCATCAACGGCCCCATAACATCAACAACCGTCTGCTTGGACCAGTCAGCCAGCATCATAAAATGGGGTAAAAGCACCGACTGCTGCCAGGCCTGATCCTGCTCCAGGGGAGCCAGCGTCATCAGGCCAACGAGAATCGTCACCAGTAAACAGCCTCGCAAACCACCAAACGCCATGCCCAGAATACGGTCAGTACCCGACAACCCCGTCGCCTGAACCAGTTCAGCAATAATACGATTAACCAGCGCACCGACCATCAGCGTTGCCACAAACAGCAAGGCACAGGCGGCCATTACCCGAACGGATGGAGTGGCTATGTAATCAGTCAATCGCTCTGACAGGGCACCACCAAACGACCAGGCAACAAAAATAGCGGCCAGCCAGGTCAACAGGGAGAGAACCTCTTTAAAAAAACCGCGCTTTAAACTGATAAGCGAGGAGATGATAACAATACCGGCGATCAGCCAGTCGATCCAGGTGAAAGTCAATACCTAACTCCTTAACAAACAATGGAACCAAGCTATGCTGGAAGCTGTCTAAATACACGATAACTCTGTGGCTGATCAATAATACAGCAAACACTCTCTTTAACGACAGTAAGATAGCGCAGCAGCTAGTACATGGTTTCAATGAGTTTGACGTGTACAATCTCCGTTCGCCCTGAGCGAAGTCGAATCTCCGCTCACCCTGAGCGAAGTCGAATCTCCGCTCACCCTGAGCGAAGTCGAATCTCCGTTCACCCTGAGCGGAGTCGAATCTCCGCTCACCCTGAGCGGAGTCGAATCTCCGTTCACCCTGAGCGGAGTCGAATCTCCGTTCACCCTGAGCGGAGTCGAAGGGTGCTTGGCACGATCTATCAGAGTCCGGCGTTTCCGCCCTTCGACTGGCCCTCAGGATGAACAGGGTGCACGGGTATTAAAGCTTTTCTGCACTGACTGAAATAATGGAGCCCTCCCCATGAAGGATTTATACCAGACAGACTTTTACAGCTGGACTCAGCAACAGGCAGAACTGATACGCAGTGGCCGGATAGCCGAACTGGATCTTCATAACCTTCTTGAGGAAATCGAGGGCATGGGCCGAAGTGACTACCGGGCACTGCAATCCCGTCTGACAGTACTGCTGATGCACCTGCTGAAATGGCAATACCAACCAGACAAACAACTCACCGGCCATAGCTGGGAAAGCACCATCAAAGAACAGAGAAAACAGATACGCCGACAGTTAAGGGCTAACGTCGGCCTGAAGTCAAAAATTCCTGAAATGTTGCCTCTCGCCTACGGAGATGCAGTGGAAGATGCTCATGACGAAACCGGGATACCAGCCTCATCATTTCCGAACCTGTGCCCATGGCGGTTTGAAGAGGTGGTCGATGCCAATTTCAAACCCTGACCACCATCAAGGACAATGACCAATGAGTTGTCTGAAAATGACTTCCCTATTTTCATTCCCTGACTCCGTTCGGACTGAGCTTGTCGAAGTTCGGTGGCACGC
This sequence comes from Endozoicomonas sp. ALE010, assembly GCF_049310165.1. Classification (NCBI taxonomy): domain Bacteria; kingdom Pseudomonadati; phylum Pseudomonadota; class Gammaproteobacteria; order Oceanospirillales; family Endozoicomonadaceae; genus Endozoicomonas; species Endozoicomonas sp. ALE010. The sequence continues at coordinate 293,995 of NZ_JBLYNV010000001.1, forward strand.
CCCTTCGACAAGCCTCAGGGTGAACGGAAATAAAAAACAATTCCTAAGCTGAGGGTTACTCATGCCATGAAATCACCTCAAACTCTTCCATAGGTATCCTCAAAACGCTCAATATCATCTTCACCAAGATACCCGCCACTTTGAACTTCGATCAATTCAAGGTCAAACTTCCCCGGGTTCTCCAGCCGATGCACCGTTCAAATAGGAATATAAGTGGACTGATTTTCGGTTAACAAAACCTCTTTCCCATCAATTTCCACCAGTGCTGTGCCCTTCACCACAATCCAGTGCTCAGCCCGATGATAGTGCTTCTGTAACGACAACCTGGCACCAGGTTTGACCATAATGCGCTTGACCTGAAAACGCTCACCCATATCAATGGCGTCATAAGCTCCCCAGGGTCGATAGACCTTCCGGTGCAGATTCACCTCAGGTCGTCCTGCGACTTTGAGCGACTCAACTACCTTCTTGACATCCTGCACCTGATCTTTATGTGCAACCAGAATGGCATCGTCGCTTTCTACCACAACAAGATCATTGACACCAACCGTTGCAATCAGCTTTTTCTCACTGCGTACATAGGTATTGGTAGTATCCTGTAGCAGAACATCCCCCTGAACCGAGTTCCCCAGATCATCCTTGTCAGAAATATCGGCAAGAGAAGACCAGGAACCAACATCAGACCATCCCGCATCCAATGGAACAACAACGGCATCCGTCGTTTTTTCCATCACCGCATAATCTATAGACTCATCCGGGCATGCCCTGAAGGCTTCTTCTTCATCCAGCCGGATAAAATCAAGGTCAGGATTCTGAACCATCATCGCTTTTTCACAGGCTGCCAGGATATCTGGCCGGAACTGCTTCAGTTCTTCAAGATAACGGGAAGCCTTAAACTCGACTCTCAAGTTTCTAATGCACGAGTGTTTGATATTCAGGCAAACGATACTTGAGTGAAGCAGTTGGCATCATTCTCCCCAGCTCCC